>JAUIHC010000167.1 GCA_030432455.1 Phycisphaerae bacterium
CGTCGTCGGCGGCGGCGAGGTCGGCGAGCATCGTCTTCCAGTTCCGGGCGATCTCGTTCCGCTTGTACGCCCCGTCCTCACCGCCCATGTGCAGCGTGAACGGGAGATTCCGCAGGCCGTCAGGCTTCGTCTCGTTGGGGTGTCCGGCCATCATCGCCGCGGCGGCGAGCCGATCGGCCATCCGCGGGGCGAGCTGGTAGACGCCGTCGCCGCCCGCGGAGTACCCCATGAAATACACCTTGTCAGGATCCACGTTCTCGAACACGATGAGATCCGCGATCAATCGGTCGTAGAACGCGTCGATGTGCCCCTGATGCCAGAGATTCCAGGTGTCGGTCGGGGCCCGGGGCGCGAGATAGACGCCCTCCGCCGGCTTGTAGAGCCGCTTCTGGTTCTCCCACTGCTGATCGTTGACCGCCTTGGGCGCCCCACCGCCGCCGTGCATCGAGATATAAAGCGCTCGCCCCTCGCCTCGCGGCGGATCGCCGTAGACCGCGTACCAGAACGGCATCTCGAGATCACCCGACGCCAGCACCCGCGACTCGAACTCATCCTTCCGCTCGCGTCGCACGCGATCCGCCTCGGCCTTCACCATCGCGGTGATCGCCCGCTCGACCTCGCGGGCCGAGAGCGGTGTGGCCGCGTAGTCCTGCCCCGCGATCTCGGCGAGCGTGCGCCGCTTCAGATCCCGTTGAAGTTCACGGATCGCCAGACGACCTGCCCGGGGGTTCCGAGCATCCGACATGGTTGATGACGCTGCCGGCTTCGACCCCATCGCGGTCTCCAACGACAGCAACTGTTGATCGCGCTCGAGGACCTGTCCGCCCTCGACCGAGCCGCCCGGAACCTCGAATCGCACCGTGAACTCGGTGCCGAGGGGCAGCACGAACTCCAGATGATCGTTCGCGTCGAATCCGTCGTCGCGGGTTCGTCCCCGGGCGATCTCCCGATCATCGACCAGCAGCACCGCGTCCGCAGCGAGACGCTGGCCGGTCTCGATGTCGGCGAATCTCACATACAGCCGACCCGAACCCTCGGGAATCTCGACCGGCCGGCGGGTGTAGCGATCGGTGACGTTGACGGCGCGAACCGTCCGATCCCCCGCCGCCCAGACCATCGGAAAGTGCGACGGCGAGTCGTTCCAGGTCGTCGCCCAGACCGCCCGCTGCGGGTCGTCACGGACCGCCCCGCTCGCCCGCCCCGCAAACCATCCCTGGTCGAGATTCATGCCCGACGGCTCGGCGGCCCCGGTGAACTTCCACCGGCCGTCATCCCAGACCTCGACCCAGCTGTGGTTGCCGCTGCCGTCGGACCAGAGCGGCACGCCCGCGAACCGAGCGGGCACGCCGACCGCCCGACACGCCTCGATCAGCAGGACGCTGAGACCGGTGCACGAGGCGAGCCCCGCGTCGATCGATTCGAGCCCCGACTGGTCGGCCTTCGGTCGCTTGGTCGAATACTTCACGCCCACCATCGGGAACACCTTCTGGTTGAGCAGCGCCGCCGCCTCGCCGGGCGTGGTCGCGTCGGCGACGATCGGCGCGAACCGCTCGCGGAAGTCCGCCCGCCAGTCGTCGCGGCGTTCATTGACCACCGCATACGGCAGCACCGCATCGAGAAAGACATCGTGCGGCACCGCGTCCTTCCACGGCGCCGCGTCCATCGCCTCGAAGGCGAGTCGGCAGTTCTCGAGCAACGCGTCGGCGGAGAGCGACTGGAGGTCGCGCTCGGGCATGCGGGCGACGAGCCAGGCCATCGCATCCCGCTGCCGGGGCGGCGCGTCTGCGATCGCCCGTTCGATCTCCGCCGCGTTCGCGCCAGCGGCGGAGATCGCTGCGTCGAGCCGGGCATCGGCGTCGACCGCCCGGACGGAGACACTTGGGAACAGGACCATCGCGGCGGCGATGACGGCGAGCACGGATCTGGGCATGCGGGGAAACCTCCGGCGAGAATCTAGCACACGCAACCGATTCGCCGCCGGGTCGGTACCACGCCGCCGTCGATTCATGCCAGGCCCCCTTGGATTCGGAAACCGCCCATGACCACGCCCTCGCCGATCGATCGCCGCACCGCACTTGCCGGTCTGGCCGGACTCACCGGCGGCGTTGCCGTCGGCCTGCCGGGATGCGCCACCGGTCCCGAGGCGACATCCTCGGCCGCCGCCCCTCGGTCCTGGCAGAGCGGACGGAGCCCGTGGCCCCTGTGCCTCGACACCGCGACCATCCGACCGGCGTCACTGGAAGACAAGATCCGCATCGCCGCCGAGGCGGGGTACGACGCGATCGAGCCGTGGGACGGGGAGCTCCGCGACTACGAGAACGCGGGCGGCTCGCTGGAGGATCTCGGGAAGCGGATCGCCGACGCGGGATTGTTCGTCCCGAGCGTCATCGGATTGTGGAACGCGATCCCGCCGACCCGTGAGGCGTTCGACGCCGGGCTTCCCGAGACCCGCAACCGCATGCGGATGGCCGCGGCGATCGGATCGCAGCAGATCCAGACCATCCCGCAGCCGCAGAGGCCGTGGCAGGAGTTCGACCTCGCGTGGGCGAGCGCCCGGTATCGCGAGATCATCGAGATCGGCGTGAACGACTACGACCTCGTGCCCGCGCTCGTCTTCGTGCAGTTCCTGCCCGGGTGCGCCCGACTCGGTCAGGCCGCCGCGATCGCCCTCGACGCCGACCACCCGAAGGCCCGGATCATCCCCGACGTCTTCCACATGCACATCGGCGACTCGGGCTTCTCGGGGCTCCGGAAGCTGCAGGGCGACTTCATCGCGATCTTCCAGTTCAACGATGCGCCCGCCTCCCCGGCGAAGGGCGACCTCAAGGACGAGCACCGCGTCTTCCCCGGCGACGGGATCCTCCCGCTCGAACAGTGCCTGCGCGACCTGCGGGACATCGGCTTCGAACGCTGTGTGTCGCTCGAGCTCTACAACCCGGAGTACTGGCAGCGCGACCTGCTCGACGTCGCGAAGGAGGGACTGGAGAAGACGCTGCGGGTGATCGAGTCGGCGCTTGGGTGATTTTGGTTTGGTTCACCACGGAGGGCACGGAGAGGCACGGAGGGCCACGGAGTTTTTTTCTTAGGGGGCATGCTTGAACACAGCGTTGCACCGACGAAGTTGTTGCCGTTCGGGTGTCTCGACTCGTCGCCTTCCAAGCAGTCGCCGTGTTCAAGCATGCACCCAATTCCCCCTCCGTGGCCCTCCGTGAACCTCCGTGCTCTCCGTGGTCACCCCGAACATCACACCAACCCCACCCGGCGCAACGAGGACTCCAGTTGACTCCAGCGCTGGTCGAGGCTGCCGGTGAAGCCGATCGACATGCGGACGAGGCCCGGGGCGATGCCCGCGGCGGCGAGGGCGTCGTCGCTCATCTCGCTGGAGGTCGAGCTCGCCGAGCACGACATGAGCGTGTCGAAGTAGCCGAGACTCACCGCCATCCAGCCGAAGCCCTCGGTGTTCTGCAGATCCTCCATGAGCCGCTCCGCCCGCTCGCGGGTGCCCGCGTCGATCGTGAGCAGTCCGCCGTACCCGTACTCGGGACGGCCGATCCGACGGAAGAGCTCGTGATCGGGATGCTCGGCGAGCCCGGGATAGCCGACCTCGATGCCGAGCTCGCGAAGGCGTTCGGCGAAGATCATCGCCCGCCGCGCGTGCTCGATCATACGGATCGGCAGGTGCGGGAGACGCAGGCTGATCGAGTGCGCGACCTGCGGATCCATCGTCGGCCCGAGGATCATGAGCGGACCGGTGTGCAGGTCCATGAGCGAGCCGATGAACTCGCCGGAGCCGACCACCGCGCCCGCGATGAAGTCGCTCGCCCCGTTGACGAACTTCGTGAGCGAGTGCACCACGACATCGGCGCCGTGATCGATCGGGGTGATCGCGAGCGGCGCGAAGGTGTTGTCCACGATGAGCCTCGCGCCTCGGGCGTGAGCAACCTCGGCGAGCCGCGGCAGGTCCGCCACCCGGAGCGTGGGGTTGGTCACCGATTCGCAGTAGACGATCTTCGTGCGATCGGTCATCGCCGCGGCGACGGCGTCGGGATCGCTCGCGTCCACGAAGGTCGTCGTGACCCCGCACTTCCGCGGGAGGAACTCGGCCAGCATCGCCCACGTGCCGCCGTAGAGCGTGTCGCCCGCGACGATGTGGTCGCCCTGATCGACGAGTCCGAGGATCGCGGCGGAGATCGCCCCGAGACCGCTGGCGGCGCAGTAGCCCGCCTCGGCCCCCTCCATCGCGGCGAGCTGGCGGCCCAGCACGAACACCGTGGGATTGAAGTGGCGCCCGTAGAGGTAGCACCCGCCCGCGTCGGGACCGAGTCTTCCCTGGAAGATCTCGGGCATCGTGCCCGCCTCCATGACCGTGAAGGTCGTCGAGGCCTCGATCGACATGTTCACCCCGCCGTGCTCGCCGAACTCGTGACGGAGGGCGGCGAGGCGTTCGACGGGATCGCCGGGACGGTTCGGGTCGTGGTCGGTCATCGGACGTCGGCTCCGGAAGTGGTCGGTGAAGCGTAGCGAGGCGGCCCCCCACGCGAACGGCCGGCCCCCGAAGGAGCCGGCCGTCCGACGATCATGGTGTCGGGTGGACCGACGACTCGAACTCAGCCGCAGTTCGCCTGGGCGAGGGCGACGCACGCGGTGTCCCACTCGGTGTCGCAGCAGAACGCGTCGATCTCGCAGATCGCGTTGCAGCAGGCGGCGTCCGAGCAGCCTGCATCGCCGGGAACGGTGCAGGCGTTGTCGGTCGGATCGCCACAGACGCCGTTGCAACCGTCGATCGGATCGTGGAAGCACTGGCCATCGACGCAGTAGTCGGTGGTGCAGGGGTCACCGTCGTCGCAGCTCACGTCCTCGCAGGGATCGCCGGGGCACTCACCCCAGGCGCCGAGCAGGAGACCGAGGTCGGTGCCGTTGACGTCACCATCGCCGTCGAGGTCGGCGGGCGAGCCGGCCGCCGGGCCCCAGGCGCCGAGCATCGAGCCGAAGTCGGCACCATTGACGAAGCCGTCGCCGTTGATGTCGCCGAGGCATCCACCCTTGACCGGGCCCTGCAGGCCGTCGGCCGGGACGATCGCGAAGCCGAACGCGACCTCGGTCGGGAGACCGGTGACCAGATCGATCGCGGTGACGAGGAAGTCGCCGCCCTCGGTGGTCCAGTTCAGGGCCGCCCCCGACTCGGGCGTGAGGAGCAGGACGCCCTCGGTGGCGGCGTCGAAGTCGTCGCTCGAGATCCGGTAGGCGTCGCCGGCCTTGCTGACGGACACGCCGGTGGAGCCGCGGACCAGCGAACCGGCCGCCGAGACCTGACCGGCGTCGAGGCCGGGCGTCGCGAAGGGGAGGTGGACCCAGCCGACGTTCATCGAGGGGACGAGGTCGCCGACGAGGTACGCACCACCGTCGTCGTTGCGGCCCCGGAACCCGCGGACCTCGTAGGCCGAGCCGAGCGGCGTCGCGGCGACCGCGATCGGGGCGTTTTCGTGCGCGGTCGCGATGAGGACGCCGTCGAAGGGGCTGACGGCATCGACGAGGAGCACATCCGTCTCGATCGGGGTGACGCCCGAGGTGTACCCGCTGTCGGTGGGGAAGAACGCGATCGAGTAGTCGATGTTCTGCTCGTCCACGTATCCGTCGGTGTTGTCCGCGGTCTGAAGCGCGAAGGTGCGGACCTCACCGAAGCTCGCGGTCGCGATGCCCCAGCCGATGGTGCCGCCGGTGGTGGAGTTGTCGCGGAAACCCTGGGAGATCGAGGGGATCATGACGCCCTCGGAGCCGTCCATGATCGCGTTCAGCCAGACGAACGCCTGGTCGCCGCGGTTCTCGCCGAGGGCCAGCAGGGCGTCGCTCGCGGTGGCGCCCGGTGCGGTGGCGGTCTCGCCGAGGCCGTTGCCCGCGGTGATCTCGGTCACCTCGTAGCGGCCCGCGACCGGATCGTCGAGCCGGTCCACATACGCCTTGTCCGGCGTGCCGGGCACCACGCCCGCGATGTCGTTGGGCAGGAACGCGAAGTGGAAGAAGCCCTCGGCGGGGAAGAGGTCCTGGCGACCCATGCCGGTGATGTCGCGGCTGTTGATGACCCAGGTGTCACCCTCGGGCTGCATCCAGACCGGGTTGTCGATGTTGTTCGACTCGAGACCGCAGGCCGAGACGATCAGGGTGCCGGTCTCGGGGGTCTGACCGTCGATGGCCAGCCGCCAGGCGCCGACATCCTCGCGGGTCAGGGTGAACTCGCCCTGGCCGAAGACCGTCGCCCCGGAGCCGGCGATGCGGCCCATCACGACGCCCTCGGTGTTCTGCGGGATGAACACGAATCCCGCGGGATCCTGCTCGGAGCCGCCCGCGTTGTCGCCGTTGTCCTTGTTCACCACGATGAAGGAACCGTCGGCCCGCAGGAAGAGGTTGGAGTAGTTGTCCTCGTTCTTCGCGGAGACGCTCAGGACCACGCCGTCCCGCTGGGCGTCGATGCCGTCGAGACGGACGTCGAAGAGGCCGTTGCCGTTGTCGATGAACTCGCTGCCGGTGCCGGTCGCGGTGTCCGGAGTGCGAAGCTGGATGCCGGGGCTGGCCAGCATCTCGGTGATCGGGCCACCGTTGCTCGAGACGTAGCCGACGGCGCCGGTCCAGGTCGAGATCGGGAAGTAGGCGCAGGCCACGTCGTAGTTGGCTTCACCGCCGCCCGGCGACTCGTGCATCGGAATGAAGTAGAGGCCGTTGCTGCCGACGGCACTGT
>JAUIHC010000168.1 GCA_030432455.1 Phycisphaerae bacterium
TGCGGCTGCTGGCGACGATCACGCAGCGCGCCGTGATCGAGCGGATACTGGCCCACCTCGGCTTGCCCACGGACCCGGTCACCCCGGAGCCGGCGCGCAACTTTGGTGCCGGAGAGGACCTATTTGCGTAACCCGGAGAGCCGGGCCGACGCACCGGCTCGTCCACATCATGCGAAAACAACTGTCGCCGCACCGCGCCGGCCGCTATGACTGGGTCATGCGCCAGCCCGAACCGCCGCCGAGACCGCCGTCAGCCACTCGGCCCGCCCTCTCCCCTCGCCGAGCGCACCGTCTGCCGACGTCCGATACTGGGCGATTACGTCAATTCTCTCGCTTATACGGACTATCCGCGCCCGCGTTACAATCAGTAGATTCTTGGCACTTTGACGGCCTCACTCGGCCGGTTCGGCCGCCGCCTGGTATAGCTCGCGGACGTCGATACGAGCGTCGATGGAGGCGAGGGCCACCTCGTCACCATCGCGCGACGTGGCGCGCTCCCACACTCCAGTCGCGCTCCTTGTCCACACCTCGATCTCGTGCTCGCGATGAGACACCAGCACGTACTGGCGCAGCGAGGGGATTCGCTTGTAGTGCTCGAACTTGTCGCCGCGGTCGTATTCTTCGGTACTGCGACTGAGCACCTCGACCAGCAGTGTCGGATTCGTCACGGCGTTTTCGTCTGCTGGGTCGCGTTCGCGCGGTCCGCAGACGATGGTCGCGTCGGGGTAGGTGGCCAGGCCGGTTTCGAGAACGCGAATTCGCAGGTCGGAATCGTGAACGCGACACCTGCCGTCGCGAAGCTGGCCGAACAGGACCCCAATCATCGCTGCTGCGAGAGCGGCATGCTCTGGTGTACCGCCGGCCATCGCGTAGATCCGGCCGTCGAGAAACTCGTGCTTGACGTTGCTCGACTCTTCGAGCGCGAGGTAATCGCTCCACTCGTAGCGGACGCGATGTGCGGGGGAGGACACGCGGCCGAGTATGTCAGGAGGCGTTGAACACGGCAACGACTGTAGGCCCCGACGATCACCCGGGGCTTTGCGCTGCTGGGAGATCCAGCTTGACCCTCAGGCCCCCGGAGGGGGCTCGGTCCAGGATGAGCGAGCCGTTGTAGAGATCTGTCAGATCGGCGGCGATCGATAGGCCGAGGCCGGAGCCGGACGTGGCGCCGTCGAGGCGGTTGCCACGACCAAGGGCTTGCTCTGTAATGCGTGGATCGAGCCCGGGTCCGTCGTCCTCCACTTCGAGCTTGATCCGTTCGTCATCGAAACTGCCGCGCACCACCACCGTCTTCGTCGCCCACTTGCAGGCATTGTCGATGAGATTGCCGAGAATCTCTTCGAGATCCTGTCGTTCCCCGGCGAAGTGCAAGTCGTGGGCGATCTGGAAATCGAGGGTCAGGTCTCGTTCGGCGTGAAGGAGCAGCATGGCGCTGCGCAGCTGGTCGACGACGTCCCGGACGTCGGTCCGAGATCCCGGCACCAGGTGCGACCCGGCGGCGGCGGCTCGCGTGAGGTGGTGGTCGACCAGGCGAGACATAGCGGCCAACTGCTCGCCCACGACTGGTTGATTGAAGCTCGCTCGAGTTGTCTCGGCGGTGAGAATCGAGAGTGGGGTTTTGAGTGAGTGGGCCAGATCCCCGACATGTGCGCGCGCTCGCTCGATCAGACGTTGGTCGTGATCGAGGACGTCGTTCATTGCCTCGACCAGGGGAGCGATCTCGCGGGGATAGCCGTGGCCCAGCCGTTGTACCCGGCCCGAGCGAACGTCGAGCAGTTCGTCGGTCATCTGGCGGAGAGGACGCAGTCCATAGCCTACCTGGACGGCAACCGCCACGGTGAGACCGGCGCCGAGAATCGCCAAGGCGAAAATGAGGAGACGGTCGAATGCCGCGATCTCTCTCCGCAACTCGGATCGTGGCGCAGCGACCGTGACCCGTATGGGATCTGGCCGGGACGGGAACTGGATCTCGCGATCCACGACGCGCAGCTCTTCGCGCCGTGGGCCGAGGATCGAGGCGCCAGACGTGCTGCCGTCTATAAACAGGACGTGATCCCAGAGAGAACGCGAACGCAGGTAGTGTTCACCGTCGGTCACTTGCCAATACCAGCCGGAATAGGCGCGCTCGAATCGGGGCTCAGGGATGGTTCGGGTCACGTTCGCCGGACCGTTTGGTGGGACGTCGAGTGCGGCGATCACTGCGATCTGGAGCGAATGCAGACGTTCGTCGAACCCGGTCAGTGCGGAGCGTCGGAACGCCAGCGACAGAGTCGCTCCGGTGGCGACCAGAGCGAGCAAGACCCAGACCCCCGTGCTGATCAGCAGCCGTGTCCTGAGTGAGCTTGGTCTCACGACGACGTCGACCCGACCATGTCGTTGAGGCGGTATCCGCGCCCGCGGACGGTCTCGATGACCTCCACGCCGATCTTTCTGCGAATGCGGCCGATGAGAACGTCGATCACATTCGAGTCTCGATCGAAGTCGCGTTCATACACATGATCGATGATCTCGAGGCGGCTGACGATGCGCCCCCGACGATGAAGGAGAAACTCGAGAATCCTCGATTCTTGCGTCGTCAGACGCACGGCGGTTCCATCGACCGTCACCGAACCAGTCGTCGTATCGAATCGCAGGGCGCCGCATTCGAGCGCTGCCGTCGCTGCTCCAGCGGCACGTCGGATCAGGGCGCGCAGCCGCAAGATCACCTCCTGGGTTTCGAAGGGTTTGGTGACGTAGTCGTCGGCGCCGGCGGAGAATGCGGCCAACTTTTCGGGCCAGCGGCCTCGCGCGGTGAGAACCAGCACCGGGACGTCGATTCCCGCGCTCCGCCATCGTTCCAAGACGGAAACCCCGTCGAGACGAGGAAGGCCCAGGTCGAGGACCACGGCATCGTACGGCTCTATGGCTCCAAGGCTCGAAGCCTCCTCGCCGTCGCCGACGGTCTCGACGACGAATCCAGCATCGGCGATCACGTTGGATAGTTGCCGGGCCAGAGCGGGTTCATCCTCTACGAGAAGGATTCTCATGGTTTCTTTCGCACCGCGTCGATCGCTGGTCCGGACGTCGCGAGCTCCGTGGTCGCGGCGTCGTAGACGAGCTCGATCACCCGACCCTCCGGGGTCAACAACTCGACTTCGTAGATCCAACGGTTGTCTTCACGCTCGAGCTCTACCTCGACGACGTCGCCGGTGAAGGACTTCTCCACAGCATCCAGGATCTTGCCGAGCGAGACGATCTCACCAGCCTCGTAGGCCTCGCGCGCCTGGTCGTGGTCTCCGTCGGCCAGACCGGCTCGGGCCAGGACGACCAAGAGCATCAGCACCGCCACCGACTTCTTCATTGCGATCCTTGTACTTGCTGCCATTAAACGTCGGATGAACGGCCGAGTCACGTTGGGTTCATTCTCGATTCGTAGAGATTCTCTCGACGCCGGTGCGATGGGCGCTCCGGCAATCTGACCTCAGGAGGTTGCGATGAAAGCAACGATCAAGAAAATGGCATGTGCGGCCGGCCTTCTGGCCATGGTTTCCGGACCGAGTCTGGCGGCCGACGCCAGCGACGTGACGGATGCCAAGATGTCACCGGCGGAGATCGTCCGTGCGGTCGAGGCCGCGGGCTACAAGAACGTCCGGGATCTGGAGTTCGACGACGGCCGTTGGGAGCTCGAGGCGACCTCGGCTGCCGGGACACCGGTCGATCTCGAGGTGGACGCCAAGACCGGTAAGGTTCTCCACGAGGAAGCCGACTGAGAGCCGAGGGGACTGGGCTGGGATACCCCAGCCCGGTCCCCGCCCGTCTCGGGGGAACTTCGAGCCGGCGAACGGCGGTAGGCTTGAGGGCGCGCGGGTTGGGAGATACATCGGGAACAAGGTGGATACTCGACAGGCTGTAGAATCGTGACCGGGTCGGACGAGGGCACCCCCGAACCGCAAGTGTCATTGACCGGGCGTGTGCCGGTCGCCCCATCGATGCAGCCGGCGATACGACTCGCCGGTGGTGAAGTCGAACGGTCGTTGTTCGATCGGCGCGACTATTGGCTCACCGCCATTGCATGCGTCATCGGTGTGGCGGGAGCGGTCGTCGCGGAGATGCTCTCAGCGGCGATTGCGGGGATCACGAATCTCGCTTTCTTTGGATCCCTGTCGCTTCGGGATGTATCCCCGGCGGGCAACGCGTTGGGGGCCTGGGTCGTCGCCGTTCCCGTTGTCGGCGCGCTCGTCATCGGCCTCATGGCACGGTATGGGTCGGCCGCCATCCGCGGGCACGGCATCCCGGAAGCCATGGAACAGGTTCTCTTCAACCAGAGCCGCATCCCGGCACGGGTCCTGATCTTGAAACCTCTGTCCGCTGTCGTGTCGATAGGAACGGGCGGACCATTCGGCGCAGAAGGCCCGATCATTGCGACCGGCGGCGCATTGGGATCGATTGTCGGCCAACTCATCAAGATTTCTGCCGACGAGAGGAAGATCCTCCTCGCCGCCGGCGCGGCCGCGGGGATGTCCGCGACCTTCGGTTCACCCGTTGCCGCCGTTCTCCTGGCCGTTGAGTTGCTCCTGTTCGAGTACCGGCCGCGCTCGCTGATTCCCGTGGCTCTGGCAGCGGTCGCGGCCGCCGGTTGCCGTGTTTCGTGGCACGGTTCGGCCCCGGCTTTCGCTGCGCCCGCGCTCGGGGTTCCGACATTTCCGGCTCTCCTGGGCTACATCTGTATCGGTCTGGTGGCTGGACTGGGGTCGGTCGTCATCACCAGAGCACTCTACCGCGTCGAGGATGCGTTCGCCCGCCTACCCGTGCACTGGATGTGGTGGCCCGCGATTGGCGCGGTCGTCGTCGGGGCGATGGGCTACGTAGAGCCCCGGACACTTGGGGTGGGCTACGACAACATTGAGATGATGATCGCGGGAGAGTTGGCCGGCGGCGCTTTGGCGGCGCTGTGTGTCTACAAGCTCGTCTCGTGGCTCATAGCGCTCGGAAGCGGCACGTCCGGGGGGACTCTAGCACCCTTGTTCACCATCGGCGGTGGCCTCGGCGCGGCCGTCGCATCGGCGCTCAACGCGGTTGTCCCGTCGATCGGTGTGGATCCGGGAATGGGCGCGCTGGTGGGTATGGCCGCTCTCTTTGCCGGAGCGTCGCGGGCGTTGTTGGCATCGGTCGTCTTCTGCTTCGAGGCGACCCGACAGACATCCGGCCTGTTGCCGCTGCTGGGCGCCTGCAGCGCGGCCTACCTCCTCTCCGGCAGTCTCATGAGGACGTCGATCATGACCGAGAAGATCGCTCGCCGGGGCCGGCCAATCCCGTCGGAGTACGCGGTCGACCACTTGCAGCAAGTGCTGGTACGAGACGTCGCGGTCCGAGACGTCGTCAGCCTCCGCGCTGACGCCACTCTCGAGGATGCTCGGAACTGGCTGCGTTCCGGGGCTCCCGGATCCGATCACCACGCCTTTCCGGTGGTGGACGCGCAGGGCCACGCGGTGGGAGTTCTCACCCAACGAGAGATCTTTGCGACCGGATCACCTACGAGCACACCCATCACGACCTTCGTGCGGCGAGAGGTGGTAGCGATCCGCCCCTCGGCGACCTTGCGCGAGGGGGCGGATCTGATGCTGCACGAGGCAGTTGGCCGACTTCTCGTCGTCGACGGCCGTCGTCTGATCGGAATGCTGACCCGGAGCGACCTGATCGAAGCTCACCGAGCCCGCGTGGATCAAGCAACCAGAAGAGACGTGACGCGTCGCCTTGGCAGAAACGCCCGAAGATCACCTTGAGCGGGGGCTCTCGGCACCTTTCAGGTAGCAGTGTTGGACGAGTCGCTCTCGGGCTGGAATACCACGTCGACCAGGCGGAAGCGGCGCGGGCGGCCGGAAGGTACGGGCCAGGTGATCGACTGTCCCCTCGACAGACCGAGCAGTGCGGCGCCGACAGGTGCCAGTACGGAGATCCGCCTTCGCTCGACGTCAGCCTGGTGCGGGTAGACCAAGGTGACCTCCTGGCGCTCTCCGGTCTCCTCGTCTTCGAACTCGACGACGGAGTTCATGGTCACGACGCCTCGGCCGATCTCGTCCGCGTCCACCACTGTCGCTCTTTCCAACTCAGCGGCAAGTGCCGCGGCCTCACCGCCTCGTTTCCGGGAAGCGATCAAGTTTTCGAGACGCTCGAGATCTGCGTCGGTTACGACGATCGAAGGTGACTCGTTCATGTCTCCACTCCTCTTGGGGGGTTCCGGTGCCCGCCTCAATCGAATGAAGCGGCCCACAGACCGGAGCTACTCTTCGTCGGAGAGCCGGGCAACTCGTACGATCCCACAGTTGTACGAACGATCGAGTTGCTGCTCACCGGGACATACAACTGACTGCTAGCCTCGAAGAAAGAAAAGATCTCACCACAGAGACGCCGAGGACACAGAGACTGAAGGGCCGGAAGGCATCGGCCATCACGACCACGACCTCATCGCCAATATCGCCAATGAGATTTGACGTCGGTGATGCGAGCTGCGTTTCGTCCGTGCTCTCTCGGTGTCCTCGGCGCCTCTGTGGTGAATTTTATTGTCTCTTGAGGCTAGTTACGGCAGGCGGTTCCTCTCGGGCAGGTCGCGCTGCTTCCGGCCGCTATGACTGGGTCATGCGCCAGCCCGAACCGCCGCCGAGACCGCCGTCAGCCACTCGGCCCGCCCTCTCCCCTCGC
>JAUIHC010000169.1 GCA_030432455.1 Phycisphaerae bacterium
CGCCCACCAACCTCGGTGGCCCCTTCGACACCGCCGCCCTCCAGTCGGCCGACTCGTTCGTCACCATCGGTGGCTTCGGTGCCGACGCCCTGCAGACCCCGGGTGCGGGTGCCGGCTCCGGTCTCGACCCCAACTTCGGTGGCAACAACGCCGCCGCCCCCGGCGTTGACGCCGGTTGGTACAACGGATCGCCCCCGAGCCTCAACGGTGCGGTCATGACCTACAACAGCGGTGTCACCGGCACCCTCATCGGCCGCTTCACGAGCCTTGACGGCGAGTTCAGCCTCGAAGGCACCACGTTCGAGGCCACCTGGAACCAGGGTCTCGGCACCCCGGGTCAGCAGGCCGGCTTCACCGTGGTTCCGGCCCCGGGCGCCCTCGCCCTCCTCGGCCTCGCCGGCATCGCCGGTCGCCGTCGCCGCGGCTGATCCCGCAGCGGACCACGCGAGAATCCCTCTGGGGTTCTCCCAGGACCAATCACACCGCCCCGGCCACTCTGGCCGGGGCGGTGTCTTGGTATCGGACCACGGTCGCTTCGCGTGGTGATCGGCGGCCGTGCGTGATCCGGGTTGCCGGAGAACACGGAACTCCGGCGTGACGACCTCGTCCATTGAACCGCGGCAAGCTCGCCCGCAGCCATCGATTCCGGAGTCGCGAATCCGATGCGTCGGACCGTGACGAATCCCGGGTCATTCGGCGGATTTGAGGCGACCCGCTGCGTCCTTGGGGCTACGCTCTTCGAACGACGGTGTCTCGTTCGGGCGGTGTTCCCCCGTTCGACCCTCGTCGGCCTCGAGCCGACATCAGTCTCCATATCCCAGAACGGAGTACACGGTGAAGATCGGAATCACGCTCAGCAGCCTTCTTCTCGGCGGCACCGCGGCCCTGCTCGGCCAGATGTCCGCCGACGCGATCCCCGGCGGCGACGGTGCCGCCGGCGGCATCGGTGCCGACGTCGCCGTCTGCAACATGCCCAGCATCTACCGCTGGGGCACCACCGGCGGCGTCACCGGCTACTCGGTCGCGACGACCAGTGTGAACCTCGGCGACGTGGACCTGACCTGGTATGCCAGCAGCAACCAGCACCCCCGCATTCCGCAGAACCTCTTCCGGTTCGTGGACGGCCGTCTCGACCAGATCGGCATGTCGTGGTGCAAGGACGGCTTCTGCGCCCTGCAGCTCAACGAGTGCGGTTCGTGCCAGCCCGCCGGCGCCGGCTGCCCGCAGTTGCTCGGCCCCGGCTGCTCGGACCCGTACTCCGACTCGCTCAACGGACAGCAGTCGAACCTCGCCCCGCGATCGCAGTGCAACGCGGCCACCGGCTGGTTCCAGTACCCGCCGCAGAACCTTCCCGGCGCCCCGGCCACCATCGGCCGCCGCATGCAGGTCATTCAGGCCGACCTGGCCGTCTCGAACGCGACCTTCTACTGCGACTCGATCTACCTGCATCCGCAGGACTACGCCGACGGCAACCAGCTGAACAACGCGTCGTACAAGCGTGTCAACCGCGGCAGCCTGTCGGGTTCGGGCTACTCGCTCTCGCCCACCGGATCGACCACCATCGGCAAGCCGGGCATCTTCGCCTGGGAGAACCACAGCAGCAGCGTGGACATCGTGCCGGTCGACATCCCGAACGACGGTCGAGTGTTCGTCGCCAGCGACGTCATCGACAACGGTGACGGCACCTTCCGCTACGAGTACGCGGTCTACAACCTCACCTCGGACTACAACATCAACGGCTTCTCGGTTCCGGTGCCCGCGGGTGTGACCGTGACCGACATCGGCTTCAAGGATGTGAACAGCCACTCCGGCGAGCCGTACGCGACCAACGCCTGGGTCTCCAGCAACGACGCCGGCGAGGTCAGCTGGTCCACGGACGAGTACAGCACCAACTCGAACGCCAACGCGATCCGTTGGGGCACCATGTACAACTTCTGGTTCACCGCCGACGCCGAGCCCACCGACGGCTCGACGACGCTCGACGTGTTCCGGACCAACGGCACTGTGAACGCCCCCGGCGTGTCGGTCCCGGGTGGACCGGTCAACATCTTCGATCTCAACGGTGACGGCTGCGTCGATGGCGCCGACACCGGCATCTTCATCACCCAGTGGGGCTTCCCCGGTGGCTTCGCCGACTTCAACGGCGACGGCGTCGTGAACTCCGGCGACCTCGGTCTCCTGATCGCCAACTGGGGCTGCGGCTGATCACCGTCGGCCTTCGGTTTCCGGACCTTGGGGTCCGGGCCGTTCCTCGATTCTCTCGCGACCGGCCGACGTTCTCGTCGGCCGGTCGTCTCTTTCTGCCGCCATCACCGGCATGGCCGACGCCGACCCCGGTGATTGAGCGAACCGAACCGCGTGGCGATCGTCCGATACCGGGTGGATCCTGTCCAAACCCGCCCGCCACCCTCTTTCAATCGATCAAGGGTTGGTTCCGGGTGAGCCTCGGACTACTCTCGTACTGCCTGCGTTCGCCACGATCCGGAGACTCGACGTGCCCTTCAAGAACATTCGCTCCCGCCGCTCCACGCTTCTCGTGGCCGGGCTGGCGGCCGGGGTCCTCGCCGGCTCCGCCCACGCCGCCCCGCCTCGCGGCCCCCGCGCCGCGGCCCTGAAGCAGATCGACACCCTGCCCCCGATCGTCGAGGGAGCCGGCCGCATCGATCGGTACGAGATCCAGACGCTCGATCTGCCGGCCTGGGTCCCGGATGCCTTCTCCGTCGCGGTGCCCTTCGACGGTCGGATCCACGAGCTGGCCTTCGACCGGATCTCGCTCCGCGGAGACGACTTCCGTCTGCTGGTGGACCACGGCGACGGCCAGCTGGTCGAAACGCCCGCCGAACTCGAGCGGACCTATCGGGGCGTCGATCTGACCACCCCCGGCAGCATGGTCGCCGCGAGCCTCCTACCCGAAGGTCTGCACGCGATCATCCACCGTGATGATCTCGCCGAGATCGTCATCCAGCCCGCATCGAGCCTCGGGCTCGACCTCCCCGTCGGCACGCACGTGGTCTTCCTCGCCTCCGACTCGTCGGCCGAAGGCCACTGCGGCAACGACTTCATGGACGACGCCGCGTTCCATCAGGGACCGGACCTGCCCGACGCCCCCGGCGGGGTGGCGGGCGGCGTGCTGTCGCTGGTCGAGATCGGCATCGAGTGCGACTACGAGTTCTTCCAGAGGAACTCCAACAACGTCGCCACGACGCTCAACGACGCCGAACTGGTCATGAACCAGTGCGACATCATCTATACCCGTGACGTCGGGATCGCTCAGGAGCTCACGACCGTCATCATCCGTGCCGACTCCAACGATCCGTACACCTCGACCTCGATCGACGGCCGACTCAGCCAGTTCGTCAACGTCTGGGGCACCTCGCCCGAGAACGAGGTCCACCGCGACGTCGCCCACATGTTCAGCGGCGTGAACTTCTCGGGCGGCGTGATCGGCCTCGCGTACGTGGGCGTGGTGTGCTTCTCTCCCAACCAGTACGGAGTGGTCGAGAGCCGCTACACCAACAACCTGACATTCAGAACCTCGCTGTCCGCCCATGAGATGGGGCACAACTGGAACAGCAACCACTGCGATGGCAACGCCCCCTGCCACATCATGTGTGCGACCAACGGCGGCTGCAACGGCCTCGGCGGCTCCAACCTGAAGTTCGGCAACTTCGCGGTCAATGCGATCACCAACTTCCGCAACAGCCGGTCCTGCCTGCACGAGATCGGCGCGGATCCGCTTCCGCTTCCGTTCGAGGACGACTTCGAGACGACGCCCGACTCGTCGCAGTGGATCCACATCAACGGGGCCGCGGTCAACACCGCGGGCATCGACGAGCCGAGCGGCATCCGCAGCCTGAATCTCGACGCCACCAGCGGCAACGACTACGGCGACGACGAGATCCGCACCGCCGAACTCGCCCTCGGCGTGAGCGAGGCATATGTCTCCTACCACTACCAGCACCGCGGGGTCGAGAGCGGCGAGTCGCTCTTCATCGAGTACCGCAACAACGGCGGCGACTGGATCGAACTTGCCGAACACGTCTCCGACGGCGTCGATCAGGCCACCTTCACCTTCCACGAGATCGCCCTTCCGAGTCAGGCTCGTTTCGACGGATCGCGGATCCGGATCCGGGTCGATGTGAACGAGTCGAACGACGACTGGTTCGTGGACGACTTCCGAGTCTCGACCGAACAGGGTCCGGCCATCGACAACGACGACTGCGGGACGGCCCTCGCCCTCACCGGCGGCGACACCATGTTCTCCACCATCGGGGCGACCGACAGCGGCATCGACGACGCCCTCGCCTGCTCCACATCGAGCGGGCCGGCCGTCCGGGCCGACGCCTGGTTCGAGTACACGGCGTTCTGCACCGGCGTGCTCGACATCTCGACCTGCGGCGGCGTCGACTTCGACTGCCGCCTCAGCGTCTACCTCGCCGACGACGGCTGTCCATCGAGCGGCGACACGCCCTTCGCCTGCGCCGACGACACCTGCGGAACCGCGGCAAGCGTCTCCACC
This sequence comes from Phycisphaerae bacterium, assembly GCA_030432455.1. Classification (GTDB taxonomy): domain Bacteria; phylum Planctomycetota; class Phycisphaerae; order Phycisphaerales; family SM1A02. The sequence goes on from JAUIHC010000169.1 coordinate 4,520, forward strand.
TTCGCCATCGCGGGACAGACCTTCCTCATCCGCATCGGCAGTTCGGACGGCTCGACCGGTTCGGGCACCCTCACCATCGAGTGCGGAGGGTCCCCCGGCCCCCCCAACGACGAGTGCGTCGATGCCGAATCGCTCGGCTCGGGCGATCTGGTCGCCGACTTCTCCACGATCGGCGCCACCGACAGCGGCGTCGATACGGCACTGGGATGCAGTACCGCAGGCGGCCCCAATGTCGAGGCCGATGTCTGGTACCTCTACGAGGCCGCGTGCACCGGCCAGCTGGACATCTCGATCTGCGGCGCCGACTTCGACAGCCGGATGGACATCTACGACGCCTCGGGGGACTGCCCGAGCTCGGGTGACAGTCCGGTCGTCTGCGGCGACGACGTCTGCGGCGACGACCCCGAAGTGAGCACGCTCGCGATCGCCGGACAGCAGTTCCTCATCCGGATCGGCAGCGAGGACGGGGCGACCGGCGCGGGCAGCCTCGCCATCACCTGCACCCCGTTCGGAGACCCCTGCCCCGAGGACTTCACTGGCGACGGGCGGGTTGACGGCGCCGATCTCGGCCTCATGCTCGGTGCCTGGGGCACGCCGGACGGCGACCTGAACGGCGACGGTCTCACCGACGGCGCCGATCTCGGCCTCATGCTCGGCGCCTGGGGCGACTGCTGAGTCGAAGAGGGCCCGCGGCGTCCAACCAGGACGTCGCGGGCCCCTTCTACAGCTGCTTCCCGACCACGCCCCCCGCACGCGGACCGCTCAACCGCGTCGCCGCGTCGCCTCGACCGCCGGACTGGGCGTGATGATCGGAGCCGCGGTCTGGAGCAGATCCTCGGCGTAGTTGGTCTCCTCACGCCGTCTCGTGATCGGGCCGACCGGCTCACCCCGCAGGAACTGACGGATGAGTTGCTCGTCCTCGGTCAGATCCGCGATCCGATCCTCGCCGACGTGTCGAAGCTCGTCGAACTCGTCGCGGGTGCCGATGCGGAGCGCGCGGCCCTTGTCGAGCATGACCATGCGGTCGGCGATCGTGAACGCCGAATCCATCTCGTGCGTCACCACCACGCTGGTCACGCCGAGCTTCTTCGTGAGGTCCACGATCAGCTGATCGATCTCCGCGCTGGTCACCGGATCGAGCCCGGCCGACGGTTCGTCGTAGAACAGGATGAGCGGATCCAGGGCGAGCGCCCGTGCGAGTCCCGCCCGCTTCTTCATGCCGCCCGAGATCTGGGCGGGCAACTTGTCGGCGTGTTCGCGCAGACCGACGAGCTCGAGCTTGATCTTCACCTGGATGTCGATGATGGTCGGATCGAGATCGGTGTGCTCCTCGAGCGGAAGCGCCACGTTCTGGGCCAGCGTCATCGACTGGAACAACGCGCCGGACTGGAACAGGATCCCGAAGTGCTTCCGCACCTCGTTCAGCCCCTCCTCGTCGAGCTGGTCGATGCGACTCCCGAGCAGGCTGATGGTGCCTTCGGTCGGGGGGAACGACCCGATCAGCATCCGCAGGAACGTCGACTTGCCGCAGCCCGAGCCACCCATGACGACGAGCGTCTCGCCCCGAACGATGTCGAGGTTCAGACCGTCGAGCACGGTCTGGGTGCCGAAGACCTTCTTGAGGTCGCGAACCTCGATGATCGGCTCGCCGGGCTTCGGAAGATCGCTCACGGCGCCGGAGCCTCATCCACGGACTCGGACTCGGACTCGGACTCGGTGGCCGCCGCCTCCGAGTCCGCCGCCCGTCCGCGGGTCAGTCTGAATCGCGTGCCGTCCGGCCCCTCGATCTCGATCGCGTCGATCGCGACGAACGCCCCACCCGGGGTGGTCTCGCCCTGTCGCGACGGTCGGTAGGTCACCACGCCCGAGGCGATGCCCTCGGAGAAGGTGAACGACCAGGGGATGTCGAAGTCGTTCGCACCGCCGGACATCGACTCCGCGGGCGGCTGGGCGCCCTCCTCGATCGAGCCGCCCTGGAAGGTGCCCAGCACCAGCGTCACGCCCGAGACGAACGCGACCCGTTCGGACTCGGTCGGTGCTCGCCCGGGCATCCAGTCCGACTCGAAGGCGGTGCCGTCCGCGGCGAAGGCGGCGGTCAGCGTTCGGTCCGGGCCCTCCATCACGACCTCCATCGACGGCTTGAT
>JAUIHC010000170.1 GCA_030432455.1 Phycisphaerae bacterium
ATCCTGAACGTCATCTCGACGAGCGTGGTGACGCCGATCCGCGGACTGGGCGTGAGCAACGCGATCCGCGGGGCGATGGGCAACTGGGGTCGCACCCTCGCGGGCGAACTCGGCCCCTTCGGCATCACGGTGAACAACATCCTCCCCGGCTTCACCGACACGGCGCGACTGGCGTCGCTCTTCGAGGGCAAGGCCCGCCGCGCCGGTGCGACCGTGGACGAGGTCCGCGGTCAGGCGATCGCCCAGATCCCCGCAGGTCGCATCGGCGACGCCCGCGAAGTCGCGGCCGCGGCCCTGTTTCTCGCGAGCCGCGCGGGCGGCTACTGCAACGGCGTCAACCTTCCGGTGGACGGCGGGCGCGTGGCGGTCAGTTGAGTGTTCACCACAGAGGCACAGAGGCACAGAGGCTGGGGAGGGCCACAGAGGGTGTGTTGGTTGGCAAGCTTGGGGATGGCGCGACACCGAGAGGTCCGACCTTCTCTCGAATCTCGATCCTCCCAGCGTGAGCGGCTAGCTCTGGCGTTATGAGGTCACCACGGAGGGCCACGGAGTCATTGAGGGTGGCACGCTCGAGAATCGCGTGACGCCCGAAGGTCCGGCCCGATGTTCAATCTCGAATCTCGAATCTCGAATCTCGATCCCCCCATGACCCATGTCACCAACCTCATCGGAACACTTCAACCCGTCGGCGATGAACCCCGGATGCCGGTCGTCGATCCGGCGACTGGGGCGGAGATCGGAACGGTGCCGGTCGGCGATTCGTCCGATGTCGATCGCGCGGTGACGCTGGCGAGCGAGGCGTTCCCGGTCTGGAGCGAGGCGTCGGCGCATGATCGGGCGGCGGTCCTGCACGCCCTCGCCGACGCCATCGACGCCCATCGCGACGAACTTGCGAAGATCGAGTCGCAGGATCAGGGCAAGCCGTTCGCGCTCGCGCGGGATCTCGAGATTCCGCGGGCGGCGGCGAATCTTCGGTTCTTCGCGGATGCGGTGCGGCAGACCCGCAGCGAGCACTATGACCTCGGGGGTCAGGGCTTCAGTTACACGCTGCGGCGAGCGCGTGGGGTGGCGGGCTGCATCTCGCCGTGGAACCTGCCGCTCTACCTCCTCACCTGGAAGATCGCGCCGGCGCTGGCGACCGGGAACACCGTGATCGCGAAGCCGAGCGAGGTCACACCGCTGTCGGCGCATCGGTTCGCCGAACTCGCGGCGTCCGCCGGTCTGCCGCCCGGCGTTCTGAATCTCGTGCACGGTCGCGGCGACACCGTCGGGGCCCGCATCGTCGAGCATCCCGCGATCCCGACCATCACCTTCACCGGCGGCACCGCGACCGGCGAGTGGATCGCCCGCACCGCGGGGCCGATGTTCAAGCGGCTCTCGCTCGAACTCGGCGGGAAGAACGCGATCGTGATCTGCGAGGACGCGGATCTCGAGCGGGCGATGCCGACGATCGTGCGGGCGTGCTTCCAGAATCAGGGCGAGATCTGCACCTGCGGCTCGCGGGTGCTGGTGCATCGCGATCGCATCAAGGCGTTCATGGCCCGCTTCCTCGAGTCGGTCAACGCATTGAAGATCGGCGATCCGCTCGACCCCGAGACCGATCTCGGACCGCTGGTCTCGGCGGCGCATCGCGACAAGGTCGAGGCCGCGATCGCCCGGGCGGTCGCCGAGGGCGGGACGGTCGCGTGCGGCGGGGAACGGCCGAGGGGGCTGCCGGATCGCGTGAAGGACGGCTTCTTCCTGAAGCCGACCGTGCTGATGGGCCTCGACCAGTCGTGCGCGACGAATCAGGAGGAAATCTTCGGCCCGGTCGTCACGGTGCAGGGGTTCGACACCCACGGCGAGGCGGTGACTCGGGCCAACGCGACTGGCTACGGCCTCGCGTGCTCGATCTGGACCCGCGACCTCGAGCGGGCGCACAAGATGGCGGCGAAGATTGATGCGGGCATGATCTGGATCAACGCGTGGATGCTCCGCGACCTGCGGACGCCGTTCGGCGGCATGAAGCGATCGGGCGTCGGCCGCGAGGGCGGCGACGAGGCGCTGCGGTTCTTCACCGAGCCGCGGAGCATCACCGTGGGGTGGTGACTTGGATTCTTGAGCGCTCGGAATGGCCGTTCGGCCACTCCTCGCTTTCGTGGTCTCGGTCGGGGGCTTCTTGAGCGCTCGGAATGGCCGTTCGGCCACTCCTCGCTTTCGTGGTCTCGGTCGGCGCCGCGTGGCTCCTCGCTTTGCTCGGAGCGACGGCTGCGCAGGCCTGTTTGGACGCTGATGTTCCAGGCGGGGGGCCGCGCCGACCTGCTCGCTCGTCCCGTACCATCCAACCATGACCAGAGCATTCCTGATCTCGCTCGCCGTGCTCGTGGCGGGCTGCGCCGCGCCGCCGCCGACCGATGCCGATCTCGCGAGCACCAGCTTCCGGGCGTTCACGCAATTGCAGTCGCTCGGCTGGCGTGGACTGGCCGCCCAGCGACGCTACGACGACGCCGCGAGGCTCATTCACCGCTACCTCGAGCTCAATCTCGACGACCTCGAACCGTGGCAGGTCTCGGTCCTGCAGTTCCACGAGGCCCAGATGCTGGCCTGCGGCGGCGACAACGCCGGTGCGATCGCCCTGCTGCCCGCCTCGCGGATCATTCCGCAGCCCGAGGGACTGGCGATCGACTGGAACGCCATGGTCGACGCCGTCGAAGCGTTTCTTGAGAAGGACCGTGACCGCCTGTTGGCGGCGCAATCCAAGATCGATCTTCGAGGCGACTCGCCCGCCAATCGCATCGAGAAGGAGCGGGTCGCCCAGCTGGTGGCCAACTTCGGCCGCCCGTATCAGTTCGCCTGGCGACCCGGCGGCAACCTCGAGGCGGGCAACCCATGACCGTTCCGCACCCTGATCCGAATCGAGTGGACTCGTCCACCGCCCCCGAGCCCGTCGGGGCCTACCCGCATGCGAAGCGAGCGGGCAACCTCCTGTTCCTCTCCGGCGTCGGCCCGCGGAAGCGAGGGTCGAAGGACATTCCCGGCGTCACCCTCGGTCCCGACGGCGAGGTCGTCGCGAAGGACATCGAGGCCCAGTGCCGATCGTGCTTCGACAACGTGAGGGCGGTGATGGCGGACGCGGGCGTCCCGTGGACGAACATCGTCGATGTGCTCGTCTTCCTCACCGACATGAAGAACGACTTCCAGATCTACAACCGCGTCTACGCGGAGTACTTCGCAGGCGAGGGAAACCCCAATCCCGCCCGCACCACGATCGAGATCAACGCCCTCCCGACCCCGATCGCGGTCGAGGTCAAGGTCGTCGCGGTCGTGGCGTAGGGGCCGGCCGCGGTTCTCCGGTTCGGTTGAATGGACCACAGAGGCACAGAGGGCACAGAGGGATGTCTTCTGCGCTGCATGCGTGATAGTTGGACTGACTCCGACGTCACCGTGGCGGGGATCCGAGAGTCAGAAGAATCAGCAGAATCGGCACGGAACATTCTCGTTCCGGCGCCCGGACCAAAAACACCCAGATCCGATCTCTGTGACCTCTGTGTCTCTGTGGTGAATCTCTGTGGTGAAGCTCGGTGGTGAATCTCTGTGGTGAATCTCGTCACGCTCACCGAGGCGTCGTGTCCGCGCCCGGAGTCGCCTCGAGTGAGTCGCTTTCCTGCTCGCGTTCGTTCAGGAAGATGTTGTCGGCGACCGGGGCGAGGAGTCGGCCGTTCGAGGTGAACGGGTAGACGAGGTGGGCGGACCCGTCGAGTTCGGCGGTCGCGACCACGATCTCGAAGACGTCCGCACCCATGCGGCGGTAGACGGGCTTGGCGGTGAAGCCGCTGGCCTGCTCGATCGCGGGCGGGTCGGTGAGACCGGCGATGATCGACCGGCCCTCGGCGGTCGTCGGCAGGGTGCCGTCGTGTTCGCTCGTCCACTTCGTGATGCCGGCGGCGGCCCAGGCGGCCACGGGTTGGAGCATCGAGTCCAGTTGCGTGGGCGTGGCGTCGGCGTTGTTCCGGCGGGTCTGGATCGCCGAGCCGCGGACCGCGAACATCACGGCCAGACCGACCGCGAGCACGGTGCCGAGGAGAAGGAGGATCACGATGACGGCGTTGCCGCGGGGATGACGGGTCATGGTTGGATCTCGGATCGGGGTTCGAGTCGGGGGCACGTCACCATCGTCGACGCACTCATGCGAGCGATCGTAACACGGCACGGACCGGGCTTCCGTCGAAGCCGACGAGTCGCAGCGGCAGGGCCGAGAGTTCGTAGCGACCCTCGGGGACGTCGGCGATCGCGAGCCCCTCGATGATCGCCATGTCGTTGGCGAGGAAGCGGTGGTGGGCGAGCAGCTCCTTGTCGTCGAGGAGATCGACGCTCGGCGTGTCGAGTCCGACCAGCCGGACCCCGCAGGCGTGCAGGTGGTCGACGAGGGCGGATTCGAGACCCGCGAAGTCCTCGTTGAACACCTCGAAACCGTCGAAGGTGCCGGTGGCGATCAGCAGTCGCGGCTCGCTCGGCGTGCGGGGAAGATCCTCGACGCGGATGCGCTCGCCGCGTCGCCCCGGCACCCGCATGACCTCGCAGCGGCCCCAGTAGAGATCGAGCGGTTGCTCATCGATGCCGCGGGCGCCGTCGCCGTAGTGGCCGGGCGCGTCGGCGTGGGCGCCGAGATGCACCGTGGTGCGAAGCGTCGAGAGATCGACGGTGGCGCCCTCGGCGATGCGGCAGAGCATCTCGCGGGTGGGAGCGTTGTCGCCGGGCCAGACCTTGGTGCGGCCGGGGACGATGGGGGGGGTGATGTCGATCATGGGGGGAGAGAGAGAGTGGAGAGTGGAAAGTGGAGAGTAGAGGGGGACGGTGGGGACTGGACCCGCGTTTCACGGCGACGTCCGAGATCACGGGAGCCGTTCGGGGCCTGTCCCCTTCACGAAGCCACACGCGTCGCCGCGCGGTCTACGACCACGTCAGGATGAACGTCAGCAGGGCCGCGATGATCGCGGCCGGCAGGGCGATTGTCGCGATCGTTCGCAGCACCCGCGCCTGTCGCTCGGCCTTCGCGACCGCGGTGGCGTACGGAATCCGCGAGAAACTCACCATGTCGTAGAGCGGCGTCCAGAGGCTCGGGACGATCGCGCCGAGGAGCTGGCTGCCGCGCTTGGCGAGTCGGTGCCGGCGGTCGCCGGCGCGATCCCGCATGTCGATGAACTGATCGAGGGCGAGATCCGCGATCGCGTTGGCGTTGTCGATCCGCTCGTCCTCGTACGCGGCGATCGCGGCGTCGAGGTCGGTCGGGTGCGATGCGATCGCATCCGCCAGCGCCTCGCAGTCCTCGAAACTCGCGTTGGCGCCCTGACCGTAGAACGGCACGATCGCGTGGGCGGCATCGCCGAGCAGCACCGCGCGGCCGCGATGCCACGGCCGGGAACGCATCGTCACCAGGGCACTGGTCGGATTCGCGTGCCAGTCCGCGAGCAGGTCGGGCATGTGCGGCACCGCGTCGGGGTAGTGCCGCTCGAAGAACGCCATGATCTCGGCGTCGCTCGCGCCGTCGAGCGTGCCGAAGGAGTGCTCGCCCTCGAACGGCCAGAACAGCGTGCCGGTGAACGACCCGTCGGCGTTCGGCAGGGCGATCATCATCGACCCGCCGTGCGGCCAGATGTGCAGGGCGTTGGGATCCAGCCGGAACCGGCCGTGCGGACCCGACGCGTCGTCGGCGGGCGGGATCGCGAGCTCCTTGTAGCCCGCGGCCAGCCACGACTGCGAGAAGTCGAATCGAGCGGTCCGTCGCATCGCCTCGCGGACCGCGCTGAACGCGCCGTCGGCCCCGACGACCAGATCGCCGTCGACCCGCTCGCGCCTCCCGTCGGGGAACTCGAAGATCGCCGCGGGGCGGGCGTGTTCGTCGAACTCGGCGTCCACGCACCGTGCCTCGAAGACGAGCTCGACGCCGGGCGTGGCGGCGGCGGACTCCACCAGCATCCGGTTGAGACCGCTCCGACTCACCGAGTTGATGGCGCGGTCCGGATCGCGGCTGTACGGCGTGAATGTCTCGGCGCCGTGCTGATGGACCATGCGACCCGGCATCCGCACCGCGTCGGCGAGGACCGCCTCCTCGAGCCCGACGCTCGCCAGCGCGTGCAGCCCCCGCACGCTGATCGCGAGGTTGATCGATCGGCCACTCTCCGCGTCGGCGCGGCGGGGATCCATGCGGCGCTCGAAGAGTCGCACGCGATGTCCCGCTCGACCGAGCGAGGTCGCGAGGAGGGCGCCCGCGAGTCCGGCACCGGCGATGACGATGTCGTGGCTCGGTCGAGGGTCGGCCATGTCAGGCGTCCCGCAGGGCGTCCGCGGCGCGGAGGCAGTCGGCGAAGGTCGAGTACAGCGGCACCGGGGCGAGCCGCACGAGATCGGGCGGGCGGAAGTCGGCGACGACGCCGCGGGGGGCGAGTCGGTCGAACCTCGCTCGGGCGTCGCCCGAGAGCCGCACGCTCAGCTGGCAGCCGCGTTCCTCGGCGTTGCTCGGGGTGACGATCTCGGCGTCGGCGGGAAGCGCCTCGCGGAGGCAGGCGTGGAGAAAGCCGGTGAGCACGCGGCTCTTCGCCCGCAGCGCGGGCAT
>JAUIHC010000171.1 GCA_030432455.1 Phycisphaerae bacterium
CGCCCCGCAGGGCCCAGAACAGATCGGCGTTCCGAGACTCGTCGCACTCGACCACGCTGCCGTCGGCCAGCACCACCGTCGCCCCGCGAAGTCGGTCGATGGTGAGACCGTGCGACCGCATGTGGTATCCGATGCCGCCCGACATCGTGAGACCCGAGATGCCGACCGTCGGGCAGGTGCCCATCGGGATCGTGAGATCCGCCTCGCAGTGCAGGGTGCGGGCGATGTCGCCGAGTCGTCCGCCGGAACCGATCGTCACCGTGCCGTCGGTCTCGAAGATCACGCCGTCGAGATCTCGGGTGTCGATGACCAGCGAACCCGACGTCGAGTAGCCCGCGAAACTGTGCCCGCCCGACCGAAGGCGAGGCGTGATGCCGCGGGCGCGGCACCACGCGATCGTCGCCGCGACGTCCGCTTCGCCGCGGGGCCGCACGATCGCCAGCGGAAACGCTTCGAAGTTGAGGTTCCAGATGAGCCGCATCGACTCGTAGTCGGCGTCGGTCGGCAGCACCAATCGTCCGCCGTCGACGAGGGCGTTCGACAAGCCAACGAGGTCGCGATCGCGAAGCCGGCCGAGTTCGCATCCGGGCGGCGACGCCATGAGCCGACCGAGTCGCGGACTCAGCCCCGTCACCATCGCGGCTTTCAGAACATCTCTTCGTCGAATCCCCATGCGAGCAAGGGTACAGTGACGGTCGCCGGATTCCCGCGAAACCCGCGGAGAATCGAGGCGACGACGACGGAGAGACTTTCATGAGATCGGTCCGCCAACTTCCGACGCGACGGCAGGCGTTCGCCACGGGGGTCGTCATCGCGTGCTCGTGTTCGCCCACGCCTGCCGCCGAGGTCGTGGTCGCCCCGTGGCCCGGCGATTCTTCGGTGCGTCTGGTCGTGCTCCGGACCGACGAGCCGATCGGCTGGGACGACGCGCACCGACTGGTCGAGTTGGCGGAGGTGTCCTGGGCGGTGCCGACCGACGAGGCGACGCGAGCGTTCGTCGCCGAAGTGACGAACACGCTGGGGCCGTGGGAGTGCGTCGGTCCGTGGATCGGCGTGCTGCGCTCGGGCGGGGGGGGGCCGATCACCGGCGGTTGGATCTCGATGGCGACCGGACGCGACGTCGTCTCGCCACCGTGGTCGAGCGACGCACCGGTCGGGGCGGCCCCGCTTCGGTGGGCGGTGGCCCTCGACGGACGCGACGGTCTGCTCGCGACCTGGATCGAACTGCTGCCCGACGCCGAGGCGGGCCCCGGGTCGTTCGGGTTGGTCGCGCTTGCGCCAGCCGACGCCGCGGACTGCGATGGCGACGGCATCGCCGATGCGATCGAGACTCACTGGCTGGGCAACGAGCCCTGCGATCCGTCGTGTCCGGCCGACCTCGACGGGAGCGATCGGGTCGACGGGGCGGACCTCGGGGCGTGGCTGGCGACCGTCGGCCACGACTGTCCGCCGGAGGTTCCCTGCCCGGGGGACCTGGACGGCGACGGTTCGATCAGCGGGGCGGATCTCGGATTGCTGCTCGCGGCGTGGGGCCCGTGCGACTGATCCCCGGCGACCCGAGCCGATCGGAACTTCAGAGTCCGCCGAAGAGCCGATCCGCGGCCTCGCGGTAGCGGTCCATCGTCCTCTCGACGATGTCGGCGGGGAGTTCCGGGCCCGGAGGTTCCTTGTCCCACGCGCCGCGCTCGACGAGTTCGAGCAGGTGGTTCCGCACGAACTGCTTGTCGAAGCTCGCCTGCTCGCGACCGCTCTCGTAGTCCTCGGCGGGCCAGTATCGACTGGAGTCCGGCGTGAGCACTTCGTCGCAGATCAGCAGGTCGCCGGTCGGATGGCCCTCGAAGTCGATCGCGTGGCCGAACTCGAACTTGGTGTCCGCGAGGATGACGCCTCGCGCCGCGGCGTAGTCGGCGGCGGCGTCGTAGATCGCGAGCGTCAGATCGCGGAGTCGTTCCATGAGGGTCTCGCCCGCGATCTCGCAGGCCCGGGCGAAGTCGATGTTCTCATCGTGACCCTCGGTCGCCTTGGTCGCGGGCGTGAAGATCGTCTGCGGCAGCTTCCCGCAGCGGGCGAGCCCGTCGGGCAGGTCGATGCCGCAGACCGTGCCGCTCGCGAGGTACTCGTTCCATCCGCTGCCCGCGAGGTAGCCGCGGGCGACGCACTCGATCGGGACGACCTCGACCGCGCGGCAGAGCATCATGCGGCCGTCGAGGAGGTCGCGATCCTCGGGCGAGAGGCCGGGCACGTCGCCGGGCTCGGTCGAGATGAGATGGTCGCCGACGAGTTCCAGGTCGCGGATGAAGTGGAACCACCCGAGGCTCACCTCGGTGAGCAGCCGGCCCTTGCCGGGGATCGGTGTCGGCATCACCACATCGAACGCGCTGAGGCGATCGGTGGCGACGATGAGCACCTGATCCGGCCCGAGGTCGGTCGGCACTCGATAGACATCGCGAACCTTGCCCTGGCGGCGGTCGGGCAGGGGGAGGCGGGTCTCGAAGACGGCATCGGAGGCGGCGGGCATGGACGCGAAGTCTACGACCCCGACGGCCCGCGCGGCGGCCCCGGGGCCGTTCTGCGACGGGCCCGAGAAACCGCATCGATCCGGGCGATCCGGCCCCGCTCGGCTACACTTCGAACCGCCGTTGGAGGGCGTGGCGGGGGCGACCGGCCGTCGATCGTGCCTCGGGTCGCCGCCGCGGCGTCCGCTCCGCGGGCGGGGCCGAGTTCTGGAGATTGCCGACCGCGTGGCGGAGTTCCTCTTTCAACTCGATGAACGAACCGGGATCCGCCTCGGCCGCCCGCCTCAGGGCGTCCGCATGCTCGGACCGGGGGACGCCCGCATCCGGGCCGAGATCCGGTTCCGGGCCGAGCCGCACGGCGGACTCTTCCTGATCCGGACCAAGGATGTCCCCGACGCCGCCCTCCGGGTCCAGGTGGATGTCGGGCGGGCGGGCGAGCTGCTGCTCCAGACCTGTCTGCTCCCGCCCCGGGAGAAGCCGTACGACCTCGCGCTCGAACTCGCCCGGCACCGCGTCAAGACCTTCATCCAGAAGAGCGAGGACTGGCTCATGTTCGACCCGGCGTTCGCCCCGGACGCCGTCGAGCACTTCGAGACCGCGCGGCACACCTTCACCGATGCGCTGGTCGCGCCGGATCTCACCGCCGAGGGGCGACTCGCCGCCGACGCCATCGACCTCGGGCTCCTCGCCACCGACGAGCTCGCCGCGGCGCACGCGAACATCCTGCTGCATCGTCGATACGCCAGACGCACCGCCTCCGCCGCCACCCTCGGGACCACGATCGACCCTCGCAGCAACCCCGGTCGTCTGGCCGACTCGCTGGCGCCGTTCGACGTGATCACCGTCCCCTTCCGGTGGTGCGATGTCGAGCCGGTCCGAGGTCGCTTCGACTACACGAGACTGGACGCCTGGATCGACTGGGCGAAGCGGGCGGGCAAGCCGGTCATCGCGGGACCGCTGGTGGACTTCGCTCCGGGGGCGCTTCCCCGATGGGCCGAACCGCACCGGTTCGACTACGCCGCCCTTCGCGATCCGCTCTACGACTACCTCGACCGCACGATCGCCCGGTACATCGACCGCGTCGGCATCTGGAAGATCAGCGCGGGCATGCATCTCTGCCGCGACGGCCGTCGCCCGCTCGCGGAGATGATCGACGCCACCCGGACCGCGACCCTCGCGGTGCGTCGTCACAAGCGGACCGCCCGGAGCATGATCGAGGTCCACGATCTCTTCGGCGACACGCGGGCGAAACTGCCCGGGTCGCTCGGTCCGTTCGAGTTCCTCGAACGGCTCTCGGCCGAGGGGCTTCGCTTCGAGAGCGTCGGGGCGAGACTCGTCGTCGGTGGCACCGAACCGGGCACCCGCAGTCGCGACCTGATGACCATCAGCGACACGCTCGACCGATTCTTCGGCATGGAGCAGTCGGTGCTGCTGTCGGCGGTCGGCGCTCCGTGGCGACCGCTCGGCGATTCGGCCGGACGGTGGGGCGAGGCGTGGACGCCGGACCGGCAGGCCGAGTGGGCCGACCGGGTCATCGCCATCGCGATGAGCAAGCCGTACATCGAGTCGTTCTGCTGGTCGGCGCACACCGACGGCGCGACCCCGGATCCCGGGGGCGGCGAGGGCTTCGGCCTCGTCGAGGATGACGGGACCCCGCGCCCGGCCCACGGTCGGCTGCTGGACTGGAGGCGGCGGGTCTCGCGCCCGCTGGGCGTCTGGCGACGACCGGAGCTGCGGTCACCCGACGCGGCGATGGTCGATGATCCGCATGCCTGAGGCGACCACCAGACCGGGCGAGGCAAGCACCACCGACGACCCCGGGGTCTCGCCGACGGCGATCCGCTGGACCGCGATCGGTCTCGGGTGCCTGATCGCGTGGACGGCGTGGGATCTCCATGCGGCGCTCGTGGAGGCGGTCGATCGCGTCGCAGAGCCTGCCGACGGACTTCGGATCGATCCGGCCCGGGCCACCGCCGCCGAACTCGAGCTCGTTCCGGGCATCGGCCCCGCGACCGCGGGACGGATCGTGCAGCATCGGCTTCGCCACGGTTCCGAGTCGCTGATCGAGCTCGACGACGAGGGCGGCGGGCACTGGCGTCTGGAGGTCGTCTCGGGGATCGGGCCGATCACCGCCCGGCGGGCGGCGCCGTACCTCGTGCATCCCGCGTCGGCTGCGGCGAGCCGACTCGACGACGCGGCGGTGCGGCGATGACGGCCCCAAGGCAGTCGTCGCCGGACGGCACCGTCGAGGTCGGCGCCCCGTGGTGGCTCGACCGCGTGGTCACCGACCCGGCGACCACGCGACTGCTCGATCTCGTCGCCGAGGGCGGCGAGGTCTCCGCGCGGGGCGTCGCGGGCAGCAGCACCTCCGTGCTGGTCGCGGCGATCGCCTCGCGGGCGCCGGGGCCGGTCGTCTTCGTGGTGCCGCATCTGGACGACGCCGACGACGCGGTGGACGAACTCGCGGACCTCGGGATCCATGCGGCCCCGTTCCCCGCCCTCGAAGTCATGCCCGGCGAGCGGGAGCCCGCGGTCGATCTGGTGTCCGCCCGGCTCGGGCTCGTACGACGACTCCTCGACGGCGTGGCCCCGAAGGTCGTCGTCGCCCCGTTTCCCGCCCTGATGCAGGGCGTGCCGCCGATCGACGATCTCGCGGACCGGATCCGCACGATCCGCGAGGGCGACGACCTCGACCTTCCCGCCCTGGCGGCCTGGCTCGGCGAGGCGGGATGGACCCGGACCGATGTGGTCGAGAATCCCGGCGAGTTCGCGATCCGAGGCGGGCTGGTCGATCTCTTCCCGCCCGGGGGCGGGATGCCGGTGCGGCTGGACCTCTTCGGCGACGAGGTCGAGCGACTGCATGAGATCGATCCGGCGTCGCAGGCGAGCGATCGGCGGATCGACTCGGTCGAGCTCGTGGGCGCGACCGAGGGACTGCTGGTCGAAGGCACGATTCCGCTCGCCTCGCATCTGCCCCGCACGACCACGGTCGTGCTCGCGGAACTCGGTGAGATCGTCGAGCAGGGCCGCGGGTACTGGGAGCGGGTGCGCGAGTCCGGCGGCGTGCAGGGGCCGCCCGCGACGCTCGCCGCCCTGCGGGACGCGGCGCGGTGCCTGCTCGATGTGAACGAGTTCTCCGCGAGTCAGGTGCAGGACCGGGCGGTCACGCTGCCTCCGGCCCCGCTGCCGGCGTTTCCGGAGGACCTGGGACCCGCGTTCGACGAGCTGCTCGAACTCGCGGGCGAGTGCGAAGTCGCGCTCTGCTGCTCGACCGAGGGCGAGTACGACCGGGCCCGCGAGATCGTGGAGCGGCGTCGGCGCACCGAGTCGCCGGGGGCCGATCGGATCCGGGTCGAGCAGCGGCACGTGCATCGCGGGTTCCGCTGGGATCCCGGCGAGGGCGAGCGTGAGGATCGGGCGATCGCCGTCGTCCCCTTCCACGAGATGCTGCATCGCTGGGGCGTGCGGCGCCGACGGGGCGGGGCGATCCGCGGCGGCGCGAGTCGTCAGGAGTTCCTGCGCTTCGAACCCGGCGATCTCGTGGTGCACCGCGACCACGGCATCGCCCGCTTCGTCGGGCTCCGCAGCCTGCCGAAGGACGGGGCTCCGGATCAGGAGGTGCTCACGCTCGAGTTCGACAGCGGCTCGCACCTGCATGTGCCGCTCTCGCGGATCGAGCTCGTCCAGAAGTACATCGGGGCGGGAAGCACCAGCGATCCCGGTCTCTCGACGCTCGGCGGGCGGCGGTGGAAGCGGCAGAAGGAGAAGGTCTCCGACGCGGTCCGCGATCTCGCGGGCGAGATGCTCCGCGTGCAGGCCGCGCGGACCGCGACCCCGGGCATCCGGTATCCCGCCGACACCGAGTGGCAGCGGGAGTTCGAGGCGGAGTTTCCGTACGACGAGACCGAGGATCAACTCTCCGCGATCGCCGCGGTCAAGCGGGACATGTCGTCGAGCACGCCCATGGATCGGCTGGTCTGCGGCGATGTCGGGTTCGGCAAGACCGAGGTCGCGATCCGGGCCGCGTTCAAGGCGGTCGAGTACGGGCGGCAGGTTGCGGTGCTGGTGC
>JAUIHC010000172.1 GCA_030432455.1 Phycisphaerae bacterium
TTCGCCACGCCGAGATCGAGGGTGATTCGACGCTGTCTGCGGAGGACCCGCAAGGGGTCCTCCTTGCTTTCGTGTGACGTTGGGCGTGGCGTTCGCCACGCCGAGATCGAGGGTGATTCGACGCCGTCTGCGGAGGACCCGCAAGGGGGCCTCCTTGAACGGCCCACGCGCAGCGCTCCGAAGGCCACCGCCGAGCCAGGGGCGATTCACTCGCCCCGTGTGCGAGAAACAGCGAGCATGGGCCGAGCGGCCCACGCGCAGCGCTCCGAAGGCCACCGCCGAGCCAGGGGCGATTCACTCGCCCCGTGTGCGAGAAACAGCGAGCATGGGCCGAACGGCCCACGCGCAGCGCTCAAGTCAATAACTCTTCGCCCAGACCACCCGCTTCGCGCTGGGTTCGCCCGTGAACGGACAGGTGCCGGGTTCGCCTTCGTCGTCGCACAGTCCCTGCCCGTCGAGCGGGATGCACCGCACCGTGACCGCCAGATCGTTCTTGATCTGCTCCTCGAGCGCCGGGTCGCCGTTGAAGTGGGCGAGGGCGAAACCACCGTGGATCGGGGCGGGCTGGTTCTCGCCGGTCTCGGGTGCGGTGAAGAAGTCGTAGAACGCCTCCTTCGTGTCGATCACGCGAGTGTGCTCCTTGCGGAACGCCGTCGCCTTCGCGAGCAGGCCGTCCTGGATCTCCTGCAGGATCTGGGGAACCCGCTCGACGAAGTCGGACGCCTTGAGACTCTCCTTCTCCTTCGGTCCCTTGTCGCGACGAGCCATGAAGACGCTCTCCTCCGCGACATCACGCGGGCCGATCTCGAGCCGGATCGGGGCGCCTCGCTTGATCCACTGCCAGGTCTTGTCGCCGCCGCGGATGTCGCGGGTGTCGTACTCGACCTCGACCACCCGGCCGCCGTAGACCTTCGTCCTGAGTTGCTCGATGAGCCGGTCGCAGAACGCCATCACCTCGGCCTTCGCCTCGGGCTTGTGCAGCACCGGCTGGATGACGATGTGGGCGGGCGCCACCATCGGCGGGCAGATCATGCCGTCGTCGTCGGCGTGGGTCATGATCGTGCCGCCGATGAGTCGCGTGCTCACGCCCCAGCTCGTCGTCCAGCAGAACTCGCGGTTGCCGGCGTCGTCCTGATACTGGATCTCCTGAGCCTTCGCGAAGTTCTGGCCGAGGAAGTGACTCGTGCCCGCCTGCAGCGCCTTGCGGTCCTGCATCATCGCCTCGATGCACCAGGTCTCGACCGCGCCGGGGAACCGCTCGCCTTCGGTCTTCTCTCCGCGGATGACCGGCATGGCGAGCCAGTTCTCCGCGAAGTCGGCGTAGATGTCGAGCATCTGCATCGTCTCGGCTCTGGCCTCCTCGGCGGTGGCGTGGGCGGTGTGGCCCTCCTGCCAGAGGAACTCGGCGGTCCGCAGGAAGAGTCGGGTCCGCATCTCCCACCGCACGACGTTGGCCCACTGGTTGATGAGCAGCGGAAGGTCGCGGTGGCTCTGGATCCACTTGGCGAAGGTCGCGCCGATGATCGTCTCGCTGGTCGGGCGGACCACGAGCGGCTCCTCCAGCGGACCGGCGGGGACGAGCCCGCCGTTCGGGCCGGCCTCCAGCCGGTGGTGCGTCACGACCGCGCACTCCTTGGCGAAGCCCTCGACATGCTCGGCCTCCTTCTCCAGGAAGCTCAGCGGGATGAACAGCGGGAAGTACGCGTTCTTGTGCCCGGTCGCCTTGAACATGCCGTCCAGACCACGCTGGACATTCTCCCAGATCGACCAGCCCCACGGCTTGATGACCATGCACCCGCGGACGGGGCTCGTCTCGGCGAGGTCGGCGGCTCGGACCACCTGCTGGTACCACTCGGCGTAGTTCTCCTCGCGGGTGGGGGTGATCGCGGTCTGGGGCTTCTTCTGGCTCTGGTTGGACATGGGAGCGGAGAGTAGCGACCGGGGCGATCCGCCGCGTCCGAAACCGCGGGATTCACGAACTCCCTTCGGTAGACTCCTCCTCGTCCGAGCCTCGCCTGCCGGAGTTCGTCGTGACCACCGCCATCGCCGCCGTCCGCGTCATCGCCGAGGACATCAAGCTCGCCCACAGCGTGTTCGCGCTGCCCTTCGCCGTGCTGGCTGCGAGCATGGCGGCGTTCCACGCCGGTGACGGGATCATCGAGTGGCGAACCTTCGCGGTTCCGCTCCTGCTGGTGGTGGTCGCCATGATCTTCGCCCGCACCGCGGCGATGCTCGCCAACCGGATCCTCGACCACCGGATCGACGCCCGCAATCCGCGGACCGCGGGTCGGGCGATTCCATCCGGCCGGCTTCCCCTGGGCGCCGCGATCGGTGCCCTCGTCGGATCCTCGTTCGGGTTCCTCGCCATCTGCGCCGTGTTCGGCGTGCTCCGAGAGAACTGGTGGCCGTTGATCCTCGGCCTCCCGGTGCTGGCGTGGATCACCGCGTACGGCCTGTTCAAGCGATTCACCTGGTTCTGCCATGTCTGGCTCGGGGCGAGCCTCGCGCTGAGCCCGGTGGCGGCGGCGATCGCGATCGATCCCTCGTCGCTGGCGACCCCGGCGATCTGGCTGCTCGCGGGGATGGTGCTGTGCTGGGTCGCCGGTTTCGACGTGATCTACGCCCTGCAGGACGTCGAGGTCGATCGCCGCGACGGGCTCAATTCGATCCCGGCCCGCTTCGGCGTCGATGGCGCGCTCATGATCAGCCGGGGTCTGCATGTCGCGGCGGTCGCATGCCTCTACGGCGTCTCCCGCACGCAACCGGGCTTCGGTGGGGCGTTCCTCGCGGCGGTGGTGCTGGTGACCGGACTCCTCGTGGTCGAGCATGCGACGGTCCGGCAGTGGGGGACGACCCGGATGGCCCTGACGTTCGTGACGCTCAACGGACTGGTCTCGATCGTGGTCGGCATCGCCGGCCTCGGCGACCTCGTGGTGGCCGCATCGTGAGCGGGCCGAAGATCCCCATCGCCCGGCCGATCGATCCGGGCCTGCCCATCGGCGACGAGATCCGCCGCGTGCTGCGCGACGAGACTCGGCTGGTGGTGGACGCGTGCGTCGCGTATCCGTCGTGGCAGGTGAAGGCGCGGGGCATCGCGGTACGACGGGCACGCAAGTCGCTCAAGCGGATCCGGGCGATTCTCGACCTCGTTCGCGGAGGGCTCGATGAGGATGATCATCGCGCATGGCGTCTGGAGGCCCGCGATCTCGGGCGGGCCTTGTCGCCGCTTCGCGATCGCGACGTCGTCCAATCGCTGCTTCGGCGTCTGGAGAAGGACGCCACGACGACTCGTCGCCGCGAAGCGATCCGGCTGGCCGAGGCGGTGCTGACCGCGGCCAGTCCCGAGCTCGCGGTCCGCGATCATCGGGCCGAGGAGGAGGTGGTCGCGGAGGTCGGCCGTCGGGCGGCGGCCCTGCTGGAACTCGTCGAGGTCGCGGACCTCTCCTCGATCCGCCGGCGACATGTGCTCGATCGGCTCGAACGCCTGTGGCGGCGGGCCCGGACCCGATTTCACGACGGCTTCATCGACGGCGACACCCTCTGGCTGCACGAGACCCGCAAGCGGGTCGTTCGACTCCAACTGGCGATCCAACCTCTGGTCACGCTCCGGCCCGATCCGATGACCCGCACCTTCAAGCGGCTTCGCCGGGTCGCCGATGCCCTCGGCGACGATCACGATCTCGCGGTGCTCGCGGATCTCGTCGAGATGCACGCGGCGCAGTTCGGCGACGCGGCGATCGTCGGCCGCATCGAGAAGGAGATCGATCGTCGCCGCCGGACGCTCCAACGGACCGCCCTCCGTCGTGGATTGCCGACGTTCCAACACCCGGCACCGCGGATTCGCGGCCGCTGGCGTCGTTGGTGGACCGAGGCCGCCACGCCGAGACCCGAGCACGACTGAGACGGGACCGACTCGAGGGGCCCGCCGCGGTTCGCGTTCCCCCGCCACGATGGATCAGGCGTCCTGCGGTGCCTCGATCCGCGGGAACAACGCCACCTTCGTGACGGTCGAGCCTGCGAGTCGGTCGCTCCAGGCGGCCTGCTCGGCGAGTCCGCCGTTGGCGACATCGAGGTCGATGGAGAGTGCCGCGCGGAGCTCGGCCATCTTCGCGGGAAGGATCGGGGAGAGCAGCATCGACGCGATCCGAACCGCCTCGGCGCAGCGGGCGAGGATCGACGCGAGTTCGTCGCGGCGGCTTTCGTCCTTCGCGACCTTGAACGGTTCGGTCGCGTTGATGAACGCATCGACGGTTCGCAGCAGACCGATCGCCGCCTCGCACGCGTCGTCGAGGGCGAAGGTCGCCATCGCCGCGGTCCACCGCTCGAACGCGGTGGCGGCGGCGCCGGGCAGGTCCCAGCCCTCGAAGACCGTGCCTGCGTCGGCGGGCACCACGCCATCGAAGTACTTGCCGATCATCGCGGTCGTCCGACTCGCGCAGTTGCCGACGGTGTTCACGAGGTCGGTGGTGTAGGTCTCGTGGAAGCCTGCGGCCTGGAAGTCGGCGTCGGTCGCGCCGAGCGGCCCCTGCACCACCATGTACCACCGCCAGGCATCGAGCCCGTAGGTGTCCATGTACCGCTCGATGGTCGGGAGGTCGATGAAGTTGCCGAGCGACTTCGACATCTTCTGGCCTTCGCTGATCCAGAACGAGTGCGCGTAGACGCAGGTCGGCAGCGGCAGGTCGAGGGCCATGAGCACCGCGGGCCAGATGACCGCGTGGAACCAGAGGATCTCCTTGCCGATGACGTGCAGGTCCGCGGGCCAGTAGCGATGGCGCCCGCCCGCGTCGCCGTCGTCCTCGGCCATGCCGAGCGCGGTGGCGTAGTTGAGGAGCGCGTCGATCCAGACGTAGATGACGTGCTGCTCGTCGTCGGGGAAGGGGATCCCCCAGCTGAAGTTCGTGCGGGTGATCGGCACGTCCTGCAGGCCGTCCCGCAGTCGGCCGAGCACCTCGTTCCGCCGGGCCTCGGGCCTCACGAAGCCCGGGTTCGCCTCGAAGAACGCCTCGAGTCGCTCCTGGAACGCGCTCAGCCGGAAGTAGTAGTTCTTCTCGGTCGCCTTCACGAGCGGCCGACCGGAGATCGGGGAGGTGTAGTCGGTCTCGCGGGCGCGGTTCTCGGTGACGTACTCCTCCTGCCCTTCGTCGTACCAGCCCTCGAACTCGCCGAGATACACGGCGTCCATCTCGAGCAGTCGCTTCACGAACGCCTGCACCTGCCGGACGTGCCGGGACTGGGTGGTTCGGATGAAGTCGTCGTTGGTGAGCCCGAAGACCTCCAGCACCCGCTCGAACTCCGCGGCGTTCTCGTCGGCGAGCGCCTGCGGGTCGATGCCCCGTTCGCGGGCGGACTTCTCGACCTTGACGCCGTGCTCGTCGGTGCCGGTCAGGAAGAAGACGTCGCGGCCGGCGAACCGCATCGCCCTGGCCCACACGTCGCACAGCGTGGTCGTGTAGGCGTGGCCGATGTGCGGTCGGTCGTTGACGTAGTAGATCGGGGTCGTGATGTAGGCGGTGGGGCGGGCGGTCATGGGGCGACGATTGTACGGGCGGACGATGCCGGTCCCGGAGCCGGGATCGCAGACAGGGCTAGCATGCAGGCTCATGGCGACCGTGCCCGATCCATCTCCCGCCGATCGGGGCCGACGCCCGGCGACTCCCCGACTCTCGATTCCCGCGATCCTCGGCACCCTCGTGCTGGTCGCGGGATCGGTGGCATTCGGGGTCCTGGGACCGCGAATGGGTCAGCGGGGCATGCGGATCCGGGGCATTCCGGCCACCACGCTGCAGGACGCCGTGCTGGATGAGATCTTCGGGGAGCCGGGGGCGGGGGGATTCTCCGACGTCGTCCCTGCCGGGGGGCTCGTCGATCCGGACGCCGAGCGGGTGATGAGCGTGGCGATGCGGGATCTTCGCGAGGTGTTGGGCCCGGCCGTCGAGCCGCCCGCGCTCTCGGAGGCGGGCTTCGAACTCGCCGGCTCGCGGCGACTCGAGATCCTCGGCGTCTCCGCCGTCCGGCTCGACTATCGGTCGGAGGCGACGGGGCGTCGGGCGGTGCTGATCGAGCTGGCCGATCCTCTGGCCTTCGTGCACTTCGACATCCTCGGCCGTCAGCAGCCGCTGGTGCCGGGCACCCGGATCGAGGAATCGGTCGAGCACGACCCGGTGGGCGGCCTTCTTCCGCCCATCGGGCTGGTGATGATCGGTGCAGAGGGCCGGGCCACCGTGATCGTGGCTCTCGGTCCCGAGGTGGCGGCGGAGATCGCCGATCTGGTCGATCCGTCGATTCGGGTTGATTCCGAGTCGGCGGTGGAGGGGGTCGCGACTATCCTCGAAGGCGGCCTTGGACCGATGACTCGGTCGTGAACGACGCGAGGTCTCTCCCGTCGTTCGGACGTCGCGCCTCCGACCCTCGCTGGAGTGGTTCCATGTCCGTCCGTCTTCGATCCTTCCGTCCGGGACTGCTGGTGCTCGCGGTCGCCGGTGCCGCCACCCTGTTCCCGGCGACCTCGGCTCACGCCCAGCGACGCATCCAGGGACAGCGGTACGGCGGTGGCCCGCTCTACCAGAACCCGGCCGGCC
>JAUIHC010000173.1 GCA_030432455.1 Phycisphaerae bacterium
CGACGAGGTCATCCTCGATCTGGTGGTCCCGGTCCGCATCGCGGTGCAGAGCGGCCAGTCGGCGACGGCGTTCACCACCGGGGACGTGGTCAACTTCTACATGGAGCCGGGGACCCGCTTCACGGCGCTCCCGGCCGACTGAGCCTCGGCTCACCCCATGCTGCTGCTCATCGACAACTACGACTCGTTCACCTGGAACCTCGTCCAGCGGTTCGGGGAGATCGATCCGTCGATCGAGATTCGCGTGGTCCGCAACGACGCGATCACCCCCGACGACGCCGAGGCGATGCAGCCCTCGCGACTCGTGATCTCGCCCGGCCCCTGCACGCCGAAGGAGGCGGGCGTGAGCGGACCGATGATCGAGCGGTTCCGCGGGCGGATCCCGATCCTCGGGGTCTGTCTGGGACACCAGACGATCGGCGACCTGCACGGCATGACGGTGAGGCGACACGAGGTGCCGGTGCACGGCAAGACCTCGCTGGTCCACCACGACGGCCGCGGCGTCTTCGCCGGTCTGTCGAACCCGTTCCAGGCGACCCGCTACCACTCGCTGATCGTGGACCGGAACACGCTCGCCGACGGGTGGGAGGTGAGTGCGTGGCTGGAGGACGGAACGATCATGGGACTGCGAAGCACGACCGACGAGGTGCCGGTCGAAGGCGTGCAGTTCCACCCGGAGAGCTTCCTGACGATCGAGGGGCCGGTGCTGTTGAGGAATTTTCTTCTCTAGCGCTGCGAGGCACCCGCAAGGGGTGCCTCTGGCTTTCCTGATCACGGTCGGCGCAGCGTCGATCGTCGCTCCGCGACGACCAACCACTGCGCAGGCCCGGTCCGACGCTGTTGTTTCAGTCGCGGCGAGGCACCCGCAAGGGGTGCCTCTGGCTTTCCTGATCACGGTCGGCGCAGCGTCGATCGTCGCTCCGCGACGACCAACCACTGCGCAGGCCCGGTCCGACGCTGATGTTTCAGGCGAGGCACCCGCAAGGGGTGCCTCTGGCTTTCCTGATCACGGTCGGCGCAGCGTCGATCGTCGCTCCGCGACCAGCGAGCTCCTCGGTCGTCTACGCCGCCGTGCCCGCGACCCCGTCCCGGGTCACGAGGAACAGTTCGCGGGTGATCGGGTACGGCAGACGCCGGTAGTCCTGCGCCACTCGCTTGCGAAGGCGATCCACGAAGTCCGGGGGATTCGAGGTCATCGCCACGAACATGTCCCGAGCGGGAGTCGCGACGAGGAAGTCGCCGTCGAGCTCCGGAGCGAGTCGTTCGTGCAGCCTTCCCAGAAGCAGTCGGGCGGCGTCGTAGCCGTCGTACTCGTTGAGGATCGCGGCCCGACCGCCGTCGCGGCTCTCGATCACCTGGATGTTCAGTTCGGGCGAGTACTTCTCGAGATTGCGTCTCGCGATCTCGTCCAGCGTGTCCATGTCGACGCCCCAGCGCACCGCCTGCTCCACGGTGAGGGACACCGTGACCTGCGGCATGTCGAGCACGAACACGATCACCGTGCCGTTGACCCAGGGGACGTGCGCCACCTGCTCTCGATCGAGTTGCCGGAAGATGGTCTCGGGCTGGATCCGCGGCATGATCCGCTGCTTCGCCAGCTCCCACGGAATCACGCTCGTGCCGAGCTCGTCGCCGTCGAGGATCTTCTCGAGGTAGTCCTCGACGATGTCGGTTCCGCGTTCGGGATCGCCGAGCACCATGCGGTAGACGTTCTCGAGTCCGAGATGACGGCCATCCACGATCAGATCGAAGGGGCCGGTCAACTCGACCTCCCGATCCGGCCAGTGCCGGCGAAGGATCGCGAAGACCTGTTCGCCGAACGCCTCGGGTTCGCGCGGGAGATGTGCCATCGGATTCCGTCCTCCACACCCATGGACATCGGCGTGCCGGAGTGGCACGCCCTCGGGGTCATCGGCTGGATGTGACCGACGCTTGGGTGCGGTACGCTCGTTCCGTGTCGATGGTTTGGTCGCGGTGACCGGCTATCGGACGCCCCCGACCTTCGAGCCTCGTTCGATGACCACCCACGCCGATCCACGCGACCGACTGCACGCCTGGTGGGACCGCGGCGCTGCCGTTCCGGACCGTCCGCTCCTCGTCATCGCCGGTCCGTGCGTGCTGGAGTCCGACGAGATCAACCACCGCATCGCGGAAACGCTGGTCGAGGCGTGTCGGACCGCGGGTGCGACCCTCGTCTTCAAGGCGAGTTTCGACAAGGCCAATCGATCGAGCATCCACTCCGACCGCGGGCCCGGAATGGACGCCGGGCTCCGGCAGCTCGCCGCGATCCGCGAACGGTTCGGCGTGCCCGTGCTCACCGACGTGCACGAGGCCCCGCAGGCGGCGCCGGTCTCCGAGGTCGTGGACATCCTGCAGGTACCGGCGTTCCTCTGCCGCCAGACCGACCTGCTCGCCGCGTGCGGAGCGACCGGCACGGCGGTGGCGGTCAAGAAGGGCCAGTTCCTCTCTCCCGCCGAGATGCGGAATGTCTTCGAGAAGCTGCGGGAGGTCGGCACCACCCGGATGATGGCCACCGAACGCGGAACCTTCTTCGGCTACCACCGGCTGGTCAACGACTTCATCGGACTCGGCGACCTCGCCGAGATCGCCGCGGAGTTCGGGGCCCCGACCTGCTTCGACGCGACCCACAGCACCCAGCTTCCCGGCGGCGGCGGAACCATGAGCGGCGGCCGTCCCGAACGGGCTCCCCTGCTCGCCCGGGCCGCGGTCGCGGCGGGCGTCGATGCCATCTTCCTCGAGACCCACCCCGATCCGGGCGCCGCCCGGAGCGACCGGGCGACCGTGCTTCCCCTCGATTCGATCCCCGGGCTCCTTCGCACCCTGGTGGCGATCCGCGAGGCCGCGGCCTCCGCCTGAGCCCGCGACCGGAACCCGTCGTCCGCCCGCGGACCCGAAGTTCCGCAGCGAACAAGGAAACACCGGCGAACCGTCGCTATCGTGGACCCGGACCATGAACGAGACCTGCGACAAGTGTGATCGCCCCGCCGAGGTGCACGAGATCGACCCCATCCAGGGGACGGCCATCCACCTCTGCCGGGAGCATGCCGTACAGGCCGGCTTCGACGTGCCCGCGTCGAGCCCGATGGCCGGGGTGCTGAGCGGACTGGGATCGATGCAGATCCAGGTCACGACCGAGCGGCGAGGCCCCTCCGCCTGCCCCGGTTGCGGTCTTGAGTTCGCCCGCTTCCGCAAGACCGGACTGCTGGGCTGCCCGCAGTGCTACGACAGTTTCGCCGCCCAGCTCGAATCGATCATTCCCCGCTCGCAGAACGGGGCGACGGCGCACCTCGGTCATGTCGCCCACCGCACCTCGGACGTCGCCGATCGCCAGGCCCTTCGGCGGAGCATCCTGGAGGAACTGGAGCGCGCGGTGGCCGCCGAACAGTACGAACGGGCCGCGACGCTGCGGGACCGGCTGCAGACCCTGGCCGCCGACGGGGGAGACGCGACGTGAAGCTCCCCGATCGCGAACCGTGGTTCGAGGCCTTCGGCGAGCACGGCGACGTGGTGGTCTCCAGCCGGGCGCGGCTGGCCCGCAATCTCACCGGCTTTCCCTTCGTGAACCGCGCCAGCGAGGAGCAGCGGGCGGAGATCCTCCGACTCGTCCGATCGCTGCCGCTCTGCGAACACGACGACTGGCGGTGGCTGGACCTCGCCGATCTGGATCGCCAGGGCCGACGGCTCCTGCTCGAGCGACACCTCGTCTCGCAGGAGTTCATCGATCACGACGCGCCGCGGGCGGTCGGGATCGGCCACGGCGAGCGGCTCAGCGTGATGGTGAACGAGGAGGACCACCTGCGGATGCAGGCCCTCGTGCCGGGGTGCGATCTCGCCGAGGCGTGGCGTCTGGTCGCGGCCCTCGACGGGCGGCTCGAGCAGGTGGCCGATCTGGCGGTGCATCCGCGCTGGGGATACCTGACCGCCTGCCCGACCAACATCGGCACCGCGGTGCGGTTCTCGGTGATGGCCCACCTTCCGGCGCTCCGGCTGACCAACGAGGTCGAACGACTGAAGCGGGCCGCGATCGCGCTCGACGTCGCGGTCCGGGGCTTCTACGGCGAGGGCTCGGACAGTTCGGGCGAGTTCTATCAGTTGAGCAATCAGGTCACCCTCGGCATGTCCGAGGTCGATCTGCTCGAGCGCTTCTCCACGGAGATCGTGCCGAGGATCGTGTCCTACGAGCGGATGGCCCGCGAGATGCTGCTCGATCGGAACCGCCTCGGGCTGGAGGACAAGGTCCAGCGATCGCTCGGTCTGCTCCGGTCCGCCCGGCTGCTGACCGCCGAGGAGGCGATGAAGAATCTCAGCCGTCTGCGACTGGGCACCGTGGTCGGACTGCTCGACGACGTCGAGCTGGGCACGATCCACCGACTGTTCCTCGCGGTGCAGCCGGCCCACCTTCTCCGGGAGCATCCCGACGCGATGCCGTCGCCGGGCGGCTCGGGACGCGACGGCGAGGATGCCAGGATCCGGGAGGTCCGAGCATCCATCGTGCGAGCGGCGCTGAGGTGACCTCTCGCCGATCCGTCGATCGGCTCCTATTCGGTGTACAGGCGGTCGCAGTCGATCGCGAAGGCGAAGTCCTTCTCGGACAACCCGCCCGCGTCGTGGGTCGACAGGGTGAGCGTCACCTTGCTGTACCGGATGAGGATGTCCGGATGGTGCTGGACCTCCTCGGCGCGGGCCGCGACCCGATCGACGAAGGCGATGGCGCCGTTGAAGTCGCCGAAGCTGAAGGTCCGCTGGATCGCGTCACCGCTTCGAGACCAGTCCGACCTCTCGGCGAGACCGCGTTCGACGGCCTCCTCGCTGAGCTTCTCGACCATGGACCGACGACTCCGAAAGGCGTTCGACTCGTGCTCGGACCGAGGATGAGCGACATCTCCGGACGAGAGGGGCCACTATATCCCCATGCCTGAGCCCTCGAACCCGAGCCCGCCGCGTCGCACGCGACTCGCCCCGAGTCCGACCGGCGACCTGCATCTCGGGAATGCGCGGACATTCCTGTTCACCTGGGCGCTCGCTCGTCGCGAGGGCTGGTCGATCCTGCTGCGGCACGAGGATCTCGACGCCGCCCGAGCCTCCGCGGAGACCTGCGACGCCATCGAGTCGTCCCTCGCGTGGCTGGGACTCGACTGGGACGAGGGTCCGATCCGGCAGTCGGACGATCGCACGCCGTATCTGGACGCCATGCGGACGCTGGGCGAGGCGGGACGCCTGTTCCGATCCGAACTGAGCCGTCGAGAGATCCGGGAGGCGGCCGGGGCCCCGCACGCGGGGGGCGAGGTCCGCTTCCCGCCCGAGCTGCGGCCGTCCGATCCCGCGGACTGGGGCTTCGCGGGCCCCGATGTCGGGCATCGATTCGCGATGGAACGCGGCCGCGAACCCGTCCGCGACGAGCTGCACGACGACCTCGACTTCGACCCGTCGGCGGAGGCGGGCGATCTCGTGGTCTGGACCCGGCACGGCACGCCCGGCTACCAGCTCGCGGTGGTGGTGGACGATCTTCGCCAGGGGATCACCGACGTGGTCCGCGGCGACGATCTCCTGCCGAGTGCCGCCCGCCAGCAGCGTCTGGCCCGGGCCCTCGGGGTCGCGACGCCTCCGCGATGGTGGCACCTGCCGATCGTGCACGACGCCGCAGGCCGCCGACTCGCCAAGCGCGACGGCGACGACGGACTGCTCGCCCTCCGCGAGGCCGGCGTCTCCGCGGAACGGATCGTCGGACTGCTGCTGCAGCTCTCGGGACTCGTCGCGGACCGCCGTCCCCGACCCGCCGCGGAGGCGATCGGCTTGCTCGATCGCCACGCACTCCGGACACTGGTGCACCGGGAGCGTGACACTCCCTGCCGACTCGCCCCGGAGGACCTCGCGTGGCTTCGATCCTGACCGACATCCGTTCCGCCCGACCCTGGTCCCGGGGCCTCGCCACCGCCGCCACGGTCGTCGTCGTCGCTCTCGGCGGATGCGAGCAGGCGGGAACGCCCGTCGAGGGCGGCATCGAACGGGTCGAGATCGGGGGTCGCACCTTCGACCTCGAACTTGCGATGACCGCCGAGAGTCGGACCCGCGGACTCAGCGGACGGGCCTCGGTGCCCGAGGACGGCGGGATGCTCTTCGTCTTCCCCGAGGCGGGCCTGCGATCGTTCTGGATGTACGACTGCCTCGTCGCGATCGACATCGCCTTCGTCGATCCGATCGGCTACGTCACGGCGATCCACACCATGCCCGCGGAACCGCCCCGTGGCGAGTCGGAGTCGGAGTTCGCCTACCGCGACCGCCTGCCCGGCTACTCCAGCCGCTATCGCGCCCAGTTCGCGGTCGAACTGGCCCCGGGGATGTTCGAGTCGCTCGGGATCAAGCAGGGCGATCGTCTTCCGATTCCCGTGGAGCGGCTCAAGACGCTCGGGGCAGCGGCCGAACCTGATCTGTGACGGTCCTCCGCCGCGGATGGCGGCCCGTCTCCCGGGGGGGAGTTCGGATGCACGAGCGATCCAGGGTCATCTTGGTCGCGACACCCGAGACGGCGTCGCGGATTCGA
>JAUIHC010000174.1 GCA_030432455.1 Phycisphaerae bacterium
GACCTGGTGCGGCCCGTGTGTCGGATCCTTCCCGAACGTCCGCGAGCTCGTGGACTACTACAAGGGCTACGACGTCATGGTGCTCGGCATCACGAGCCCGCAGGAGAAGGTCTACTTCCGTGACGACCGCGGCGTGGTGGACACGCCGGAGTTCGAGAAGGAGTGCGAACTCATGGCCGACTACGCGAAGGCCATGGACATCACCTGGCCGATCGCGATGACGACGCAGGATGTCTTCAACCCCGACTTCGGCGTGAACGGCATCCCGCATGTCGCGATCATCGGTGCCGACGGCAAGGTCGCCTACAACGGGATGCATCCCGCGGGAGACATGGCCGAGAAGGTTGAGAAGATCAACGGCCTCCTCGAGAAGGCCGGCAAGAAGACCCCCGGCCCGTGGGTCGCGAAGGAGGACCGGCCCGACAAGGGCTGATCGCCGACTCCGATCCAGGCGACCGCCGGCGTCCTCCTTCGCGGGGATGCCGGCGGTCGTCGTTTCCGCGATAGCCTGCGGCGACCTTCAGGAGAAAAGCCCGATGTCGAACCGACGCGCCTTCCTCACCGGCCTGACCGGCGGACTCGCCGCCGCGGCCGCCGCGCCGATCGCCACCGCGACCACGCCCCGCACCGCGACCGCCGGGACGGGCGGCGCCCGCACCACGCATCCGATCGCGCTCTCGACCTACTCGCTGTGGCGATTCCGCAACGACGAGCTGCGGGACATGGATCGCTGCATCGACCTCGCCGACGAGTTCGGCTTCGACGGCATCGAGTTCCTGCTCTACCAGATCGGGCAGAACGAACTCATCAGCCGCTCGCGGATGATGGCGTACAAGCGACGCGCCCAGCGACTCGGACTTCCGATCATGGGACTCTCGACGCATCAGGGCTTCGTGACCCCCGACGCCGAGAAGCGACGATTCAACATCGACCGCACGATCTCGCAGATCGAGATCGCCGCCGACCTCGGCATTCCGGTGGTGCGGGTCAACACCGGCACCTGGGGCACCTCGAAGGACTTCGACGATCTCATGGCCAACCGCGGCATCGAGTCGCCGATCGAGGGCTACACCGACGAGCACGCGTTCCCGTGGGTGATCGAGGCGTTCGAGCGGTGCCTCCCGACCGCCGAACGGCTCGGCGTCGTGCTCGGCCTCGAGAACCACTGGGGGCTCGGACTCACGCCGGAGGGCATCCTGCGGATCGTGAACGCGGTCGATTCTCCGTGGCTGCAGGTCACCACCGACACCGGGAACTTCCTCGAGGATCCATACGCACGACTCGAGAAACTCGCGCCGCACACGGTGCTCGTGCAGGCGAAGACGTACTTCGGCGGCGGGCAGTGGTACACGCTCGACCTGGACTACCCGCGGATCGGCGGCATCCTGAACGACCACGGCTACCGCGGCTGGATCTCGCTCGAGTTCGAGGGCATGGAGGACTGGCGGACCGCGATCCCCAAGAGCCTCGAACTGCTGCGGTCGTCGTTTCCGCGCGGGTAGGGGAGCGAGATTCGGGAGTCGAATCTCGCGTCTCGGTCACGCCGGCCGTCGTCCGCAGTATTCGATCCAGCGCCACACCCCGCCGTAGGCCCGCTTGAGGTGCACCGTCTCGGTCTCGAAGGTCCGTTCGAGGGTCGGCAGCAGGTGGCCTTCCATGCGCACATGGTTGACGCCCATCCAGCGGCGGAACGCGGTCCACCGGGTGTCGTGGAAGTCGGCGGTCGCGAAGCGGCCGCCGGGTCGGAGATCGTCGTGGGCGACCTCGATCGCGGCGGCGTAGCCCTCCTGGAACATCGTCAGCGCATACGAGGTCACCACCAGATCGAACCCGCCGTCGATTCCGTGACGCCCCGCGATCGGCGTCTCATACGCGTGATTCGCGAGGGTGACGCGATCCCCGAATCGAGCGAGCTTGCGGCGGGCGACGCCCAGCATGTCGGTCGAGAGATCGACGCCGACGATCCGGGCGTTCGGGAACCGCCTCGCCGCGGTCTCCAGCACGCGACCGGTCCCGCAGCCGATCTCGAGGATCGATCGGGGCGTCTCGTCCGCGGGCAGGTGCGACCAGATCGAGTCGCGGCCGAACAGGAAGGTCCACCGGGTGAGGTCGTAGATCCTCGCATGGAGGACGTAGTAGCCCCGGAGCGTCGAGACCTCGTGCTCGGGAGCGATGGGGGAGGTGTCGGTCGCGACGCCGGTCATCGCACGCGTCCCACATGCATGCTGGCATAGGTGCCGACGCGGTCGGTCGGGTGCAGTCGCTCGGCGGCCTCGGTGTCCCACTCGACGCGGGCCCGGATGTCCTCGGGGATGAAGTCGACGTCGGGGTTCGCCGACCGCAGCAGCACCGTGGCACCGGCCGCCGCGTTGGCGAGGATGAGTTCCCACTCCTCCCGCAACGCCTCGGGAAGATGCGCCGCGAGCCAGTCCTGATGGTCCAGCAGCACGAAGTGCGTGTAGGCGCCGGGGTTCTCCTGCAGGAATCCGCTCACCGTGCAGGTGTGCGTGTGCAGACGATCGGCGCGGCGGCGGAGCGTCTCCAGATGCTCCTCCCGCAGGTAGTTCGGGCAGCAGTCACGGGAGTAGCGGCCCGACATGTAGACCCGCCAGAAGTAGTTCTCGTGGAAGGGCAGCTCGGTCATGACATGCCGCATCCGGTCCTGCACGAATCCAACCATGCCGCCGGGGTGGGTGTCGAGGATGAGCCGGATCTGCGAGCGGGGCACGCCGAGCAGGGCCATCACCGACGGTTGATTCACGAGCCATCTGACCGTCGCCCGCCAGATTTCCGGCTCGAGTTCGGCGAACAGCGAGCGCTGCTCCTCCAGCGACGACGCCTCGACGAATCGGGCCGCCAGGTCGGTCTTTCGCGGGCACGACCGCAGGATCGCCTTGCACAGCAGCCACGCCGCGAGCCCGCTGCCGCCGTGGTAGTAGAAGGATCGGCGGGGGCCGGTCGGATCGAACCAGCGGTGATTCCGAGCCCAGTACGCCCGCGCGAAGGCGGGAAGGTCGTCGAGTCCGTCGAAGAGCGATCCCGCGTCGGCGACGGCGCCGCGTCCGAACGCCGCGAACAGCGTCTCGTGATCCCCGCGACGGATCATCGCCTTCTTCAGTTCGCAGAGGGCGTTCTGCCTCGAGTTCATGTCGATCGCGTGGATCTCATGTGGATCGTCGAGCAGGTAGTCGAGGGCGTTGCAGCCGGCGCTGGTGATCATCACCACGCGACTGTCGTGGTCGAGGGCGAGGACCTCGCGATCGATCCGCGGGTCCTCCCAGCAGGTGTTGTAGATGAGCGTGCTTCCGTGCACCCGTCGGAACACCTCGTCGTGCAGACGATGGCGGAGGCGCTCGAACGGACGGGGGGGGCGGTGAGGGGCGACGGCAACCGGTCGCGACGGCGTCAGGGCGTCGGGCATGGGCGGGACGCTAGTCGTCGGGGATCCTCTCCACGGCTCCTTGACGCCGCTTCCGTCGAATCGAAACCCGATCTGAGCGGGATCCTTGCGCAGTCGTCGAGTCCGGTGCGGGCTCCGGGGGGCGGTCGCGTCGGCTACGCTCTCGGAATGGACTGCTCAGGGCTCGTTCTCCGCCGTCGGCCGGCCTCGTGCCGGGGAGTCGCCGCGATGCTCGGCCTCGTGATGTCGCTCGTCGGCTGCGGGGGGCCGCCCGTCGCGACGCCGTCGTCGCGCTCCGTCGTGTCTCAGGACGACGCCCCGAGGACGCCGCCGTCGCGCTCGCTGCCGACCCCCGTCGAGCGTCCCGGCCTGCACAACCTCGTGGCCTATCACGACGGATTCGTCTCGGGCGGGGTGCCCGAGGGCGACGCTGGCTTCGACAGTCTGCGGGCGATGGGCGTCCGAACCATCATCAGCGTGGACGGAGCCGTCCCCGACGTCGGCCGCGCCGCCGACCGCGGGCTGCGGTACATCCACCTGCCGATCGGCTACGACGGATTCGACGACGCACGCGGGCTGGAGCTGGCTCGGGCCGTCCGCGACGCGATGGCCGACGGCCCGGTCTACGTGCATTGTCATCACGGCAGGCACCGCAGCGCCGGTGCCGCGGCCGCGGTCGCCGTCTCGCTCGGGTGGATGACGACCGACGAGGCGACGGCGCGGATGCGGGTCTCCGGGACATCGCCTCGGTATCGAGGGCTCTACCTCTGCACCGCCGAGGCGCGACCGATCGCGCCGCAGGCGCTCGACGAGATCGACGGCGACTTTCCCGAGATCAGTCGGCCCGACGACTTCGTGGAGGCGATGGTCCAGATGAGCCACGCGATCGAGCACCTGACGCTGATCGCGGCCGCGGGCTGGGCGACACCCGAGTCACATCCCGATCTCGTGCCCGCGGCGGAAGCAGGGCGGCTGGCCGATCTGCTGCGGCTGTCGTCGCAGGACGATCGGGCGTCGAGCGAGCCTGATCCGGACTTCGCGGCGTGGCTCGCCCGTGACGCGGCCGAGGTCGCGGCGCTGGAGGACGCGCTCCTCGTGAAGCCGGTCGATACGACCGCGCTCGACGCGATGCTCGGCAGGATCCGGGCGTCGTGCACCGCGTGTCACGCGGCTCATCGCAACTGAGTCGATCCACAGATCGAGCGGCGGCGGACGCCCGGTCCGTCACCCGCCGGGCTTGGGGGGGATGCGGCGGCCGTGCGGGTCGGCGGTGGCGTCGGCCGACGGCGTGATCGGCACATGCTCGAGCCGTTCGGCGACCTCGTGGACGTGATCCTCGGCGAGACCCGCCTCGGCCACGAGATAGTGCTCCCAGAGCCGGTGGCGACGGATGAGCGCCATCGCCTCGGTTCGCCCCGCTTCGGTGAGGGCAGGATCGCCGTCGGATCGGAGGACGATCAGGCGACGCCGGGTTGCTGCGGCGACCGCCTCGGGACGAGCCCGATCCGCGAGTTCGTCGAGGCGGTGTCCCTCCTCGCGTCGCCACAACCCGATCAGGAGATCGTCCACCGCGATCTCGCCCGCGATCCGCCGTCCCGACCACCACCGGGCGAGCACGCCGTGACGCGGGGCGGCGACCGCGGCGAGGCCGAGCAGGGTGCCGGCGACGACGGTCATCGAGCCCGCCGCGTTCACCGAGTCCCAGTCGGCCGCGGCGGGCAGCGCGGTCGCGGCGCCGTAGCCGATCACCGCGGTCGCGACCGCGAGGCCGGCGCTCCACCAGATCTGCCGTGACAGGCGGTCGGTCAGGAACCGTGCGGTCGCGGCGGGGCAGACCAGCATCGCGACCACGAGGATCGAGCCGACCGCCTCGAAGCTCGCCACCGTCGCGATCGCCACCAGCACGAGCGTGGCGAGGTTCAACACCGAGGCGGGGAAGCCGAGCGCCGTCGCCAGCCCGGGATCGAAGGATGCGATGCGAAGTTCCTTGAAGAGGATGGCGGTGAATGCGATCACCAGCCCCGCGGTCACCAGCAGCATCCACACCTGTCGCGGGGTCGAGTCGAGCATCGACCCCGTCGCGATCTCCGACCAGGACTCCGGGGCGCCGTACCAGACGAGGGTCTCGAGCTGGCCGTGCAGCACGCAATCGGCATCGAGATCGACCTGTCTCGCCGCCGCCTGCTCGATGAGCAGCACGCCGAGGGCGAAGAGCACGCTGAAGACCACGCCCATCGCGGCGCCGGGTTCGACGCGGCCGAGACGCCGGACCGCGGCCACGAGCAGCACGGTGACGATGCCCGCCGCCGTCGCGCCGAGCAGCATGGGCAGGGCGTCCCGCGAGCCGGAGAGGAGGAATCCGATCACGAGCCCGGGCAGGACGCCGTGCGAGATCGCGTCGCCCATGAGGCTCTCGCGGCGGAGCAGCAGGTGGTTGCCGAGCAGACCGCAGGCGAGGGCCGCGAGGATGGCGGCGGCGAGCGGGAAGAGGTCGAGGGCGGGATCGGGCGTCATGCCGACGTCTCCGCATCGTCGGGTCGTGCGTCGTGAGGGTCGCGGGCGTCGTTGGCGAGCACCGCCTCGAGTCGGGCGACCAGCGCCGGATCGAGGGCGTGCTCGACCTGATCGACCGACCAGTCCACATGGCTCGGGGCGATGTCGGCGTGGGTGACGAGGTACGCCTCCCAGAGTCGGTGGTTGCGATCGACGGTTCGCCCGCGATCGAGGCCCGCGGCGGTGAGTCGGAGCTCGCCGCCCTGGAGTCGCTCCTCCCGTCGGAGCGAGGCGAGCACCGTCGCCCGGAACCACCCCGACCAGCGACGCTCCCGCACGGTGCGGTCGAGTTCACGGGCGATCGAGGCGCCGACCGGCACCTCGTGCACGAACGCCGACTCCAGCAGGTGGTCACCCTCGATCCTGATCCGGAGCCGCCATCGTCGCCAGGCGCGGGCGACCGCACCGCGTCGCGGGGACGCGATCAGACTCAGGGCGAACACGCCGCCGGCGGCGAGCACGATGACGGCGCCCGCGGGTTGGCGAGGCAGGAGCGCCGAGACGACGGCCCCGATCCACGCACTCGCCCCGCCGATGCCGCCCGCGAGGGCGACCAGCAGCAGGAAGCGGTCGGTCCAGAGTCGCGCGGTGACCGGCG
>JAUIHC010000175.1 GCA_030432455.1 Phycisphaerae bacterium
CCGGGACTGCTGGTGCTCGCGGTCGCCGGTGCCGCCACCCTGTTCCCGGCGACCTCGGCTCACGCCCAGCGACGCATCCAGGGACAGCGGTACGGCGGTGGCCCGCTCTACCAGAACCCGGCCGGCCGGGCTCTGGGCAGCGGCAGCGTCAACACCCCCGACGGCCTGCTCGGTCAGAACGCGATGGGAGCGGGAGACGCCCTCGACGCGAATCTGCAGGTGGGCAGCGGTGGTCGGAACTTCCGGCGACCCAGCGGCTACAGCTATCAGGCCGTTCAGGCTCGGAACCTCGTCGTCACCAACGGCGTCGCGGGCGGTCGTGGGTTCCGGGGTGCGGTGGACTACTACGCACCCGGCGACTTCGCGGCGCCGACCGGGGACACCACCTACGGATACCGACGCGACTCGGCCCTCTCCGGTCTCGACTACGTCTCCAGCCCGCAGCAGCGGGATGCCTTCAACATCGCTCAGGGCGTGGGCGTCTTCCAGTACCGACGCGACTTCACGTCGCTTCCCGAGATCAACACCGTCACGGCGGCGGAGCGGATCGACGACGCCCAGATCCGACTCGACCGGGCGACCAACAACCTCACCTCCCGCACCCTGCTCACGACCGCCGTGGCCCCCGCCGACATCGGTCTGGTCCAGGTCGCGCAGGATCAGTACGCCCGCATGACGGCCTCGCCGGTCCGGGGTCTCCAGTACGAGTCGCCGACCTCGGCGGTGCCACGGACCACCTACGACACCGCTCTGGCGAACGAAGCCGCGATCGAGGGCGTCGATCCGTCGGCGATGGGCCTTCTTCCCGAACGCTTCGACCCGTTCCGGCGAGCCGCGGGCGCCCCGGAGGCGGAGCCGGTGGATGAGCGGATCACCTCGCCGGCATCCGGTGAGTCGCGGTATCAGGAGATCCTGCAGCGGGTCTACGAGAACTACGAGGGCCGCGAGGGGGTGGTGTTCGATGCCGCCGGGGTCGAGCGAATGCGGAAGGACTTCGATCGACTCGAGGCCCGCATCGAGCGGCCACGGATCGGTACCGCTGAGGATTCGCGTCCCGAGACGGTCAGCGAGCGTCGCGACGGACTCCCCGGCGAGCGGCGGCCCAACCCCGGACTCGACCTCGGTCCCGCCGACGGCGAGGAGGCCGACGAGTCGGTGCTTCCGGGCATGCCCGAGACGCGGCCGGACGGAACCGACGCGGCGGCGACCGATGCCGGTTCCGCCGATGACGAGGAGTCCACCGTCCGCACCAAGGACGAGCTCATCGACGCCCTGGCGCATCGGTCGCAGGTGAGCGAACTCGTCGATCCCCGGATGCGGGCGCGGGTGGCGGAGATCGTCGGTCAGGCCGAGGCCGCGATGCGGGAGCGGGACTACTTCCGCGCCGAGGATCGATTCGATCTCGCCCTGAAGTTGAACCCCGGCAACCCGACGCTGGAGGGTGGCCGGGCCAACGCTCAGATCGGGGCCGGACTCTACCGGTCGGCCGGAGTCACGCTCGTCGGTCTCTTCCGCAAGCACGAGGAGATGATCGACGTGGGCTACGACGCCGATCTGCTGCCCAGCCGCACCCGGCTTCGTCTGGCGGCCCAGACGATCGAGGAGATCGTCGCCAAGGATCCGAAGGGATCGAGCGGACTGGGCGTGGTCGTCGCCTACATCGGGCGGCAGCTCGGCGATCGGGCGATGATCGAGCAGGGTCTGGACTCGGTGGACGATCCGCGGCTGACGACCCTGATGCCGCAGCTTCGGGCGGTCTGGCTCTCCGATCGGCCGATCCCCGGAATGGGCGACGCCATCGAGTGACCATCGGTCGCGACCGGTAATCGTCGGGTTCTCCGAGTCCCTCGGCGGGTGGTTCGCCGGGGAGGTGGACCACCGCCCGAATGGTGGATCCGATCGACGGATCCCGTCGATGTTCTGCACATGAGCGGATTCGGCATTCCATCCGAGATCTCCGCCCTGCAGTCGGTGCAGGCTCAGCGAGACGCGGCCACCGCCCGCAATCGCACCCGCGCCGCACAGGAGCGGCGACGGTCGGAGTCGGAGGAGGACGAGCGGTTCCGCGTCGAGGACACCACCGAGATCGCGCTGGTGCGGAAGCTCGAGGAGGAGTCCGAGGGCGACGACGAGCGATCCCGCCGCCGCCGCGACCGGGAGCACGCGGACCGTCGCGACCGCGAGTCCGCGGCCGGTCCGCCCGAGGGCGGCCACATCGATCTCACCGCCTGATCCGTGGAATCGTGCGCCGCCGGGCTCGCATGAGCCCGATCACGCGGACCGCAGACTCCTCGCGGTCCGCACGCCGAGGGCGCGGTGGATGCGCAGCGTCGCGTCCGACTTGTTCAGCGTGTAGAAGTGGATCCCATCGACCTCGTGGTCGAGGAGGTCGCGGCACTGTTCGGTCGCCCAGTGCACGCCGATCTCCGCGATGGCGTCGTCGTCGCCCTCCTCGGCCCGATCGAGGGCCTTGAGCAGCGACGCGGGGAACACGGTGCCCGCGGCGAGGCTCGACATGCGACGCACACCCGCCCGCGACGCGATGGGCATGATGCCCGCGATGATCGAGGCCTCGATCCCCGCGAGACGGCATCGTTCCCGCCAGTCGTGGAACGCATGATTGTCGAAGAAGAGCTGTGTGCAGACCCAGGAGGCGCCGGCATCGACCTTCGCCTTGAGGTGGTCCATCGCGATCAGCGTGTCGGGCGTATCGGGATGGCCTTCGGGGAATCCCGCGACGCCGACCTCCAGCGGATGTCCGTGCCGCTCGGAGAAGGCGCGGATGTGTCGCACCAGATCGGCCGCATGGGCGAAGTCGCCGGCGGCGACGGGGGAGCCGTCGGCGGGCGGATCGCCGCGAAGTGCGAGGATCGCCCGCACTCCGGCCTCCGCGTACCGCTCGAGGATCTCGTCGATCTCGGTCCGGGTGTGGCCGAGGCAGGTCAGATGCGGCACCGGCTGGAGGGTCGTCTCGCGAAGGAGGCGGACCACGAGATCGTGCGTGCGATCGCGGGTCGAGCCTCCGGCGCCGTAGGTCACCGAGACGAACGACGGCTCGAGCGGCACGAGTTCATCGATCCGGGAGGACAGGCGGTCCCAGCCCTCGGTCGTCTTCGGGGGAAAGAACTCGAACGACACGCTGGGGGGACCGGCGAAGGGGTGCGGGCTCATGTCCGCATCGTACGGCGTCGGCCGGGCCGGAACGGGGATCTCCCGGGGCCGCGATAGACTCCGCCGGATGTCGGCGCGACAGACCATCCCGGGTCCGACGGTGAAGCGACTCACGCTCTACCTCCGCGAGGCGGAACGGCGTCTGGCCGCGGGGGAGTCGCAGGTGAGTTCCCGGGAGCTCGGCCGAAGCCTCGGGCTCGGCGACACGCAGATCCGCAAGGACCTCTCGCATGTCGGGCAGTTCGGTCAGGCCGGCGTCGGCTACCGACTCCATTCGCTCGTCGAGCAGCTGCGGGGGATCCTCGGCAAGGACCGGATCTGGCGGACGGCGGTGGTCGGCGCCGGGCGTCTCGGTCAGGCGATCATGTCGTACGGCCCGTTCGCCCGCGAGGGGTTCGAGATCTGTGCGGTCTTCGACGCTGCGCCCGACATGGTCGGCAAGGAGGTCGGCGGGCATCGGATCCGCCCGATGGAGGACCTCGAGATGCTCGTTCGCGAGCGGGAGATCCTGCTCGGCATCGTCGCCGTGCCGCGGGAGGCGGCTCAGCAGGTCGCGGACCGGCTGATCGAGGCGGGGGTGCTGGGACTGCTGAACTTCGCGCCGACCCGTCTGGATGTGGGTGATCGAGCGAGCGTCGCGAGCGTGGACCTGTCGTCGCGGCTCGAACGGCTGGCCTTCCAGGTCTCGTTGGGGCTGAAGGGATCGATCGATGCCGAGGATTGACGGACGACTTCGGATGTGGGCGACCGCCTCCATGGTGCTGGCGGTGGCGGGGTGCCGGGCCACCGTCGGACCCCAGGACGGTGCGGTCGAGCAGGCCACCCGGGTGTCCGAGCTGGAGTCCGAGGTCGCCGCCCTGAAGGTGCGACTCGCGGAGGCGACGGCCCGGCTCGATGCGATCCGGGATGCCGGCCACGAGTCCCGGCCCACCGACCTGGCGGTGGTCCCGCGGCCGGAACTGATCGTGGAGGCGACGGGGTCGTCGGTCCGGCCTGGGCCCGCCACGGTCCCGGGAAGCCCGGCGACTCTTCAGTGGCGGGTCCGAACCGAGGATGCGCGTGGTCGGTTCGTCCAGAGCACCGGCCCGGCCGAGGTCGTGGCCGCGACGATCGCCGACGACGGTTCCGCGGTCGAACTCGGTCGATGGACGATCACCGCCGAGCGCTGGCGGGACAGCCTCCGGGAGGGGCTGCTGGGGACCGCCTACGCGATCGATCTTCCGATCGCCGCCCTTCCGTCGGAAGCGCAGTTCCTGCTGGTCCGACTCGTGCTCGAGGATGTCCGGCAGGAAGAGCCGCTTCGATTCGAGTCACCGGTCCCGGTGGTCAGGCCGCTTGCGGAGGGCGATCGATGACCTTCAGGCGTGGATCGGCCACGGGTGTCCTCTTCGTGGTCGGCGTGGTGTCGGTGGTCGGACTCGGAGGGTGCCAGAAGGTGCTGTTCGACAAGAAGTCGCCCCGCACCCAGTTCGAGACCCATGATCGTCTGCGGCAGCGATATGTCCCGCTCGAGGAGGAGGACGTGTTCGGCAACCCGCAGCCGGCACTTCGGGCTCGGCTCTCCCCGAGCACCTGAGTGGGTGATCGGACCTGACGGCACGATCGGAACCCGGTCCGTCCTGCTCCGCCATGCGGCGCCACGATGCGACGATTCGACTGGCGGATTCACGGTCGGTGGTTATCATCCCGCGGTTGAGGGACTCTCGTTCCGGTGAGACCGGTTCGTGAGGAAACTGCGACGAAGTCGCGGTCGAGGGTGCGTCGTTTTCGTTCGTTTGTCGCATGAGATCTGGGAAGTCTGGCCGATGATCCGTTGGCCGACGATTTCCGTCACTCTCGCAGATGGCGGGCGACCGCCGAGGCGAACGGATTCGCAGAGTGCATCCGCGGTCGGGAGTGTCGGGCCTGATCAGGTGCGAGACCGGCCCCCGTCATGATCACGGGGGCCGTTCGAGGGCGACCTGAATCGGGTTGAGGACCTGGATCGGGTTGAGGACTACGGATTGAGGACTAGATGGGGCGCCACGCCTCGGACTGGATGTGACGACCGTGACCAGCAGGAACGCCACTCACCGCTCGGGTTCGCTCAGTCGAACCCAGACCGTCTGGCTCGCCTTCATGGGCAGCATGACGATGTTCGGTGCGTTCTTCGCGTTCACGAGCCCCGCCACGATGACCGCGCCCACCGCGGCGATCATCGACGAGCCGATTCCCTTCGACGACGCCGGGATCCGACAGGGGATCGAGGCGGCGACCTGGCTGAACCTGGTCGTTCATGACTCGGGCCTTCACTTCGAGGACCACGAGGACATCGATCGGCGACACCGGGCCGAGGGGCTCTCCGGCAACGGCTACCACTACGTCATCGGCAACGGCACCGGGCGGCTCGGCGACGGTGCGATCGTCGCCACCGGTCGATGGGCCGATCAGCGGCCCGGCGCCCACGTGGCCGCGAACCTTCGAGGCGGCGCCGAGGCGCTGTCGAAGGCCGACGACCTCAACCGGGTCTCGATCGGCATCTGTCTGATCGGGGATGGTGATGAGCGGGCGTTCACGCCGGCTCAGATCAAGGCCCTGCAGTCGCTGGTCCTCCAGTTGCAGGCGAGATTCGACATCGACGACGACCACGTGTTCCTGCATCGCGACGTGAGTGACGTCGACGCTCCCGGTCGATACTTCCCGAGTGCGGAGTTCGATCGGTTCCTCAACGCGTCTCGTCCCTGATCGCGGTCACCGCTGCGCCTGCCGGGTTCGCAGGGGCCGAACCGAGCGTCCCCGATCGCATGGCTGATCCTCTCGAACTCTTCGGGCATCCGGTGCTCGGTCGGATCGGCGTCGGCGCCGCCAGCGTCATCTACAAGGTCCGCGAGCCGCACGGGACGAGACTGCTCGCCCTGAAGCATGTCGTGAAGCGATCCGAGAAGGATCAGCGATTCCTCGATCAGGTGGTCGAGGAGCACCGTATCGGGTCACCGCTGGTGCATCCCTCGATTCGTCGCATCGGGAAGCTTCTGCGTCGCCGTCGGATGTTCAGGCTCGCCGAGGTCGGCCTGCTCATGGAGTATGTGGACGCGCCGGGGCTCGATCAGATCCCGCCGCCCTCGCCGCTCGACGCGGTCCGGATCTTCATACGGATCGCCGAAGGCCTTCACGCGATGCACGAGCGACGGATCGTGCATGCGGACATGAAGCCGACCAACGTGCTGGTGGGCCCGGATCTGGTGAAGATCATCGATCTCGGTCAGGCCTGTCCGGTGGACACCCGCAAGGAGCGGATCCAGGGGACGCCCGGCTACATC
Source organism: Phycisphaerae bacterium (assembly GCA_030432455.1). Taxonomy (GTDB): domain Bacteria; phylum Planctomycetota; class Phycisphaerae; order Phycisphaerales; family SM1A02. Next base: position 6,471 of record JAUIHC010000175.1, read on the forward strand.
GCGCCGGAGCAGGCCCATCGTCGCCGGATCACCGAACGGACGGATGTCTACAACCTCGGGGCCACGATGTACTGGA
>JAUIHC010000176.1 GCA_030432455.1 Phycisphaerae bacterium
CCGCGGCGGTGAGCCGTTGGAATTCATCTCCACGCATCCCAACAGTCGGACCCGCATCGAGCGGCTCGAAGCCCTGATGCCCGCGGCGATGGAGATCCGCCGGCGGCGTCTCGAGGGTGGTGGCTCGTGAACGGAATCGACACCTCGCCCGAACGAGCCGCACACACGACGGGCCGTCCCGGAGACGACCATCTCCCTCGCCGACCCGACGGGTTCGTGCCCGCCGGGTCGAGTCGCCTTCGGGGAGTTTCCGCGTGACGCGTCGTCATCCCGCCGAGGTCCACTTCGCCAATCCCGGTCGCAACCTTCTGGAGCGGACCGCCTTCGCGGCGATCCGTCCGATGCTGGAATGGGCGATCGGGATGCCGGAATTGAACCGGCTCTACACGGAGAAGGTGCTTCCGATGGAGGGCGAGCCGTCGCCCGGTCGGCGGTTCCTCGAGGCGTTCGAGTCGGGCTACCTGGTCGGCGACGACGAACTCGCACGGATCCCGACCTCCGGCCCGCTCGTCGTCGTGGCGAACCACCCCTTCGGCGGTCTGGATGCGATGATCATCGACGACCTCGTGTCGCGGGTGCGGCCCGACGTCCGGTTCGTCGCCAACTCGATCCTCGCGTCCGTTCCCATGGTCAAGGATCGGGTCTTCGCGGTGGATCCCTTCGGCGGTCCCGGCGCGGCCCGGCGGAACGCCGCCTCGATCCGGAAGGCGATGGACTGGCTCCGCGACGGCGGGGCGCTCGGGGTCTTCCCCGCGGGCGAGGTCTCCAGCGTGCGGTGGGGGCGGTGGGCGGCGACCGACATCGAGTGGAACCCGATCATCGCCCGCATGATCAAGCAGACCGGTGCGTCGGCGATTCCCGTGTTCTTCGAGGGATCGAACTCCCGGCGCTTCCATGCGGCCGGACTGGTCAGCCCCCGGCTGCGGACGGTCCTGCTTCCCCGCGAGCTGCTCCGCGCCCGGAGGCGCCGGGTCCGCGTGGCGGTGGGCACGCCCATTCCGGTCGATCAGCTCGACCGGTTCGCCACGCCCGAGGACCTCATCTCGTTCCTGCGGATCCGCACCTTCGTGCTGCGGTCGCGACTCGAACGCGAGGAACCGCTCTTGGACGATCGGGTCCGGGTGAGCGTGCGGACCGTGCCGACGAACGCCCGGGCCCAGCCCGTCCGGATGGCGCCGGTCTCGACGGTGCCCGCCCATCCGCCGCATCGACTCGCCAGTGAGATCCTGGCCCTCCCTCCCGAGCAGATCATCGTCAAGCGGGGCGATCAGCGGGTCGTGTGGGCCGAGTTCGATCAGATTCCGCAGGTGCTCGACGAGATCGGGCGGTTGCGTGAGATCAGTTTCCGAGCCGCCGGCGAGGGAACCGGTCGATCCAGCGATCTCGATCGCTACGACCAGTGGTACCGGCATCTGATCCATTGGAACGAGGCGACCAACGAAGTGGTCGGCTCGTACCGACTCGGGCACACCGATCGCATCCTGCGCGAGCATGGCATCGACGGGCTCTACACCCGGACGCTCTTCCACTACGACTCCGCCCTGCTCCACGAGCTCGGACCGTCGCTGGAGATGGGGCGGTCGTTCATCCGGCCCGAGTATCAGCGTCGCGCCGAGCCGCTCATGCTGCTCTGGAAGGGGATCGGCCGGTACGTGGCGAGGATTCCGCAGTATCGCAACCTGTTCGGGCCGGTCTCGATCAGTGCCGACTACCACGCGACCTCGACGCGTCTGCTGACCACCTTCCTCGCGACCGCGGAGCGGCTCTCCGGACTCCACGAGCTCGTCCGGCCGCGCAAGCCCTTCCGCAACGCGAAGCCGATCGACTGGGATCCCGCGTCGATCGCGGCGATGCGGTCGCTCGACGACGTGGACGACCTCGTGCAGGAGATCGAGCGGGGGGAGCGGGCGGTTCCGGTGCTGGTCCGGCAGTACCTCAAGCTCGGCGGCGTCTTCCTCGGCTTCAACGTCGATCCCGAGTTCAGCGACGTGGTGGACGGGCTGGTGCTGGTCGATCTCCTGAAGATGAACCGACGGCTGATGCGGTTCTACTTCAGCGACGAGGGCGCCGCCCGCTTCGTGGCGCATCATGCCGAGGCCGACGCGAAGCTCCGCGCCGAGGGGGTTTCCCTCTGATCGAACGGGATCCCGGTCGGTAGGCTGCGGTCGTGACCAGAACCACGCGACATCTCCGTTCCGCGCTCGTGGCGATGGTGATGGCGATGGCGATGGTGACGGCGATGGTGATGGAGATGGAGACTGCGACGGCGATGGTCTGCCCGGCGGCGGCCGGACCGCCGGAGCCGACGGCCTCGCCGGACGCCATGCTGCCCGATCGGGACTCCGAACGGCTTCTGGAACCGGTCGTCGCCGATGTGGCGGATCCTCGCCTGGCGACGGTGCTGGCGCTGCCCGCGGGCGAGGGCGATCAGGCGACCTGGGGCGAGGTGATCGCAGGCGTCCTTCAGCAGGCGGCGGCCCGTCCCGGCCCACCCGGATCCGGGATCGTCTCGGTGCAGGAGTGGTTCATCGAACGGACGAGCGGGGAGGTGGTCGCGGTCGCGATTCCCTCGTCCGCGTCCGCGTCCGATGTCCGACCGCCGCGGCGGGGCACTCGGGTCGAGGTCCGGGCCCTGCGGATCGGCACCCTGGAGGCGGTCTCGCGGGACGGCGTCGTCCGTCGCTGGCCGCTGCACGCCGGCCGGCCGGTCGCGACTCGCCCGATGTCCACGGCCACGGCGGCGGTGGTCGCCGCGACCCTGCTCGCGGCGGGAGGGTGGTTCCTGCTCCGTCGCCGACTGGCCGCGCGACGGGCGATCTCGATCCGCGAGGTCGTCGGATCCGCGGATCGGTCGCATGCCGAGCCGACCGAACCGCCGATGGATCTTCCCATCGACCCGGCCGAGGCACTCGACGTGCTGGCGGCGCGGGCGGAGGAATCGGAGCCGCGGGCGTGACCGAGGTGCATCGACTCGATCTCGATCTGGAAGGCCGGCGCACCACGATGCTGGTGGGCGCGGGCCTGCTCGCCCAGGCGGGTGATCTGCTCGACGCCGAGCAGCTGCGATCGGACGGGACGCGGATGCACCTCGTGGCCGACCGGGGGGTCGGTGATGCGGTGGTCGTGCATCACGCGCCGGTGCTGGAGGCCGCGATCCGCGGGGGGCAGGTCGTGGGGACGACCACGCTGGAGGCGACGGAGTCCGCGAAGGCGATGCCCGGGGTCGAGCGGGTCTGGGACGACCTGATGGCGGCGGGGGTCGATCGGCGCGGGCTGCTGGTCGTGATCGGCGGGGGGATCGTGTGCGATCTCGCGGGGTTCGCCGCGGCGACATGGATGCGGGGGATCGACCTCGTGCTCGTGCCGACGACGCTGCTCTCGATGGTGGATGCGTCCCTCGGCGGGAAGACCGGGGTCAATCGCCCGCGGGAGGACGGCAGCCTCCTCAAGAATCTCGTCGGTGCGTTCTGGCCTGCTCGTCTGGTGCTCGCCGACACCGACACCCTGTCGACGCTCGGCGATCGGGAGTTCCGATCCGGCCTCGCGGAGTGCCTCAAGCACGGGCTCATCGAGGGTGAGCAGACGCTGGCGGCGCTCGCGGCGGACCTGCCCGCGGTCGTCGGCCGCGATCCCGAGGTGCTGCCGCGATTCGTGGCTCGCAGCGTCGGGGTGAAGGCCGGCATCGTCGCCCGCGACTTCCGGGAGTCGGGGGATCGGGCGCTGCTCAATCTGGGACACACCTTCGCCCATGCGATCGAGAGTCGCGTCGAGTGGGGGCTGCTGCACGGCGAGGCCGTCGGGATCGGTCTGGTCGCCGCCGCGGCCGCCTCGGTTCGGGCCGGGATGGCCGACCCGTCCCTCGTGACCCGGGTCCGCGGGCTCGTCGCGGGGGCCGGGCTGCCGGTGTCGCTCCCCGCAGCCGCGGGGGACGAGTCCGTGCAGGCGGCACTTCGGGCGGCGATGCGGCTCGACAAGAAGGTCGAGTCCGGTCGTCTCAGGCTCGTGCTCCTGCGGGGGCCCGGCCAGGTCGAGGTCTCGGTGGTCGCCGATCCGTCGGTGGTCGATGCCGGATGGGATGCCGTGACGCCGAGGTAGGTCCGGGCGGTGTCGGGTTATTGGAGCCGGGGCGGCGCAACCGCCGATCTCCACAGGACGCGCCGGTCGGGTCGGAGTTCGCCTTCCGGGTCCCGGCGCAGACGCACCCCGATCCTCGAGCCATCCGGACCCTCGACCCGCCATGCGGATCATCTCCATCGTCAATCAGAAGGGCGGCTGCGGGAAGACCACCACCTCGGTCAATCTCGCGGCGGTTCTCGCATCCCGTGGGCGGCGTGTGCTGCTTGTGGACCTCGATCCCCAGTCGCACTGCGCCGCCGCCCTCGGCGTGCCGGAGCGGGAGATCGAGTACAGCACCATCGACCTGCTGACCGACCCCCCCGCGACGCCCTACGGCCCGGCGCAGGTGGCGGCCCGCACCTGGGAGGTCGCCTACGGTCTTCGCCTCCTGCCGAGCACCGTGCGACTCGCCCGGGCGGAGGCTCCCGGCGGCGGCCTCATCGACGCGTCCGATCGCGACCGTCGACTTCGCCGCGGACTGGAGTCGTTCGCCGCGGCGGTGGACTGCTGCATCATCGACTGCCCCCCGACGATCGGTCTGCTGACCTTCAACGCGCTGCGAGCCGCCGACGAGGTGGTGGTCCCGGTCGAGACCGGCTTCTTCGCCGCTCGTGGCGCCCATCGTCAGTGGTCCACGCTTCGGGCGATGGCCGCCCGGCTCGGTCGGCCGATGCGGGTTCGCATGGTCCCCAACCTGCTGCATCCGGAGCGGGCCCTCGACCGTGATCTTCTGGCCGGACTCCGTGAGCGGTTCGGGTCGGGGGTCGCGCCGCATCCGATCCGCGATCACGTCGAGATTCGAGAGGCCACCGCCTTCGGGCGGGCGGTCGTCGAGCATGCGCCCGAGTCCGAGGCCGCCGACGACTACCGACGCCTCGCCACCTGGCTCGAGACCGAGGATGCCGCGGTCATCGAACCGCCCGACGCCGAGGTGGTCGAAGGCTCGGACTCGACTCCGACCGCGTCCGAGGCTCCCACGACCCCGGTGTCCTTCGGGGACGATGTGCGATCGGTCGAGGTTTCGGCGAGGGCGGCGGAGCTCGTCCGCCGCATCCGACCGACCGGCAACCGGAGCGTCGCATCGCCGACCCGCGTCCGCATCGCCGTCTCCGCATCCCTGGGCCAGACCATCCGGGTGGTGGGGGACTTCAACCACTGGCAGCCCGACGGCCTCCCGCTCGGATCGCTGCCCGGCCTCGATCCGGCGATGGTCGGCATCGACATCCCCGCCTCCGGCCCGCTTCGGTATCGACTGATCGTGGACGGTCGGCTGGGCCTGGACGCCCACAACTCCCGGGTGGTCCCGGGACCCGACGGGCGTCCCGCCAACGAACTCGTCCCGCAGCGTGGTTCGGCCCCGCATTCCGCGTCGTCCCCGGTCTGACGCCCGTCCCTTGGAGAGTGGCATGGAGCCAGCACGCGATCCCTTCGAGGAGCTCACCTCGCTCTATCTCGGTGAGCCCACGCCCGCACCTCGCGGCGGCAGCACCTCCGCACCCACGCGGCGGTCCCGGGTCGAGCCGATGCGGATCACGGTCGCGGTCTGTGGAAATCTCCCGGTCATGGCCGGCATCTGGGTGACTCAGTACGCCGATCTGGAGGCCGCTCGCTCCGGTCCGACGGCACTTGTCCGGCTCGACGGCGGGCGATGCTCGTTCGAACTTCTCCGCCCGGCCCACGATCTCGTCCGTGTCGATGGCGAGTCGATGCCGGAGGCCGCGGCGGCCCTCGCCGGAGACATTCGTCGCTGGATCGTGTGCGTGGACGATCGGGACGCGGCGGCCGCGGTCAGAGCCGGCGCGGACGAACTCGTGGTGCTGACCTCCGCCGATCAGCTCGCCCTCGTCGAGGCGTATCGCCTGGTCAAGGCGGCCCGCGCCCGGGCGGTGGATCCGGAGACGCTCGATCTCGGGGTGGTCATCGCGGGGGCCAACGAGAACACCGCCGATCGGGCGGCGGCGGTGCTCGAGGAGATGTCCATGCGGCATCTCGGGGCGCCGCTGCCGGTCATCGCGCTGGTGCGTCGCCTCGATGTGGTCGAGCACTCGCATCGCATCGCCTTCGAGGAGTCGCTCCGCGGTGACGCGGCCGAGATGGTGACGGCCCTCCGATCGGTCACCGTCTCCGACACCGACGCCGAGTCCCCGTCGGGCTCGCCGGTCGATCGAGAGATCACCGCCGACGACGACCGCTCGCCGCGGCTCCGCCTCGCCGAGGCGGACACCGACCTGGATCTCGAATCGCTGCTCGGCCGCCTCGATGCCGTCGAGTCGGAGCTGGAACTGGAGGTCGATCCGGACCTGCTCGAGTTCGACGCGATCTTCGGCGGTCCGGATGACGACGGCGGGGAGATCGAGACCCAACCGCGTCAGGTCGATGAGTCGC
>JAUIHC010000177.1 GCA_030432455.1 Phycisphaerae bacterium
GAGCCCGAGCGTCGCAGCCGTGAAGAGCTCATCGAGCAGATCGTCACGATCATCCAGGAGCAGGTCGACCCCGAGGGTTGGCGTGACCTGGGTGGCGACACCGGTTCGCTTCAGGAGCTCAACGGCAACCTGATCATCACCAACACCCCGAAGAACCACCGCGAGATCGAGGGGCTGCTCAGCCAGCTCCGCACGATCCGGGCACTTCAGATCAATGTCGAAGGTCGCCTGATCAACGTCGCGATGGAGTGGTTCGAGCAGATCGGTGTCGACTTCGACATCTACTTCAACACGAACAAGGGCATGTACGACGCCGCTCGGGCCATCGACCCGACGATGCAGTTGTCGGACTTCTTCTACAGCGGCCAGCCTGCGGATGCCGCGAACAAGAACGGCTCCGCCAAGGACATCGTGATCTTCGACAGCATCAACGGGGGCAACGACTTCGCCAACACGACCGCGTACGGGTCGGCGTTCGGTGCGGCGAACCCCGATGGCACCATCACCTACCTCACGGGCAACGTGGGCAGCCCGATCCGTCGGCTGAAGCGGGGTGACAACTACGCCAACGGGTCGTCGTCGAACGGCCTCAGCATGGTCGGCGTCAACCAGCAGTCCTTCGACCTCGTCGACTCGCTCGCCAGCACCGCGGTCCGCGGCACCATCGGTGCCACCGCGCTGGCGAACCCCGCCCTCACGGTCGGCGTCAGCTTCCTCGACGACATTCAGGTCGACCTCCTCGTGCAGGCCACGCAGGCCGACCAGCGGAACGTCATCCTGACCGCTCCGCGTCTCACGCTCTTCAACGGCCAGCGGGCCTGGATCGCGGTGGCGACCGCCACCACCTACATCGCGAACCTGATCCCGGTGACGGGTGACAACTCGGGTGCCTTCCAGCCCGTGCCGGGCGTCGTCTACCAGGGCTTCGTGCTTGATGTCGAAGGCGTCATCTCGGCGGATCGCCGCTACGTCACCATGACCGTCCAGTTCGGCCTCAACGAGAACGTCCAGTTCACCACCGTGAAGGTGACGGGTGCGGCCGGCGGCGGTGGCGGCAACTTCGGTGGCCGGAGCGAGGGCTTCGAGGGTGAGATTCAGCTCCCCCAGCTCGAAGGTACCCAGATCGCCACCACGACCAGCGTTCCCGACAAGGGAACCGCGCTGCTCGGCGGTCAGCGTCGCGTCGCCGAGTTCGAGCTCGAGGTTGGTGTCCCGGTCCTCTCGAAGGTTCCGTGGCTCAACCGGCTCTTCACCAACCGCGCGAGCGAGAAGGTCGAACTGACCACGATCCTGCTCGTCCGTCCCGAGATCATCATCCAGCAGGAGAACGAGGACATCCTCTTCCCCGGGCTGGAGGATCAGATCGGCACCGGTTCGTACCTCGGCTACTGAGCCGCTCGGTCGATCCGACGCTTCAGGACCTCGTCACCGCCGCGGCCCTCTCGGGCCGCGGCGGTGTTCCTTCCGGGAATCGCACCCCCGGCAAGGTGCTCGGTTGAAGGCGGCCCGGCACCGCCGTACCCTTGCCCAATCCCCCGAGGAGCTCTCGATTCATGAACCCCGCGTCCCATGGCCTCAAGATCACCGAGCAGGACGGCGTCAGTCGCATCGACTTCGTCGAGCGGAACATCCTCGACGAGGCGAACATCCAGCAGATCGGTGAGTCGATCGGGGCCGTGGTGGACGCCAGTCCTCGCCCTCGTCTGCTGATCTGCTTCGAGAATGTCGAGCATCTCTCGTCCGCCGCGCTGGGGGCGCTGATCACGGTGAACACCAAGGTCAAGGCCCGGGATGGTCAGTTGCGACTCTCGAACATCCGCCCGCAGATTCTGGAGGTCTTCCGGATCACGCGACTGGATCGGCTCTTCGTGATCCACGGGACGGCCGAGGAGGCGATGGACACCTTCGGCTGAGTTCGTCGAGTCGGCCTGGGCTCGCCCCCGTGGGGCAGGGCCCGCCCGCGTCTGGTGGAGCGACCGTCATGGCAGCATCACACCCCGACTCCGGACCGCACCACACCGGCGATGCCTCCGAGGTTCGCCGTGGCGTCGTGGTGATGCACGATGTTCGGGCCGAGATCGATCGGCTTCAGGACACCGTGCTGGTGGACGTGGCCGAGGTCGGGTTCGACGAGGCCTCCACGTTCGCGATCCGGCTCGCGCTGGAGGAGGCGGTGGCCAACGCCTTTCGTCACGGCAACGCCGAGGATCCCTCCAAGACCGTCACCGTCCGGTACGCCGTCTCGTCCCATGAGATCCACCTCGCGGTCGAGGACGAGGGGCCCGGGTTCGATCCGGGGGCCGTCCCCGATCCGACCGAGGATGCCAATCTCGAGATTCCCTCGGGCCGCGGCATCATGCTCATGCGTGCCTACATGACCTCGGTGGAGATCGTCGCGCCGGGCAATCGGATCGAGATGATCTTCCGACGCGACTGAGTCGCTCCGCCACCGCCGCCCGTGCAGACCCTCACCGAGATCCGTCAGCTGCTCGCCGCCCGCGGCATCCGGCCGAAGCATCGGCTCGGGCAGAACTTCCTGCACGACCACAACCAGCTTCGGCGGATCGTCGCGGCTGGAAGCGTCGCTCCGGGGGACCTCGTTCTGGAGGTCGGCCCCGGCACCGGCACCCTCACCGAGACGCTCGTCGACGCCGGCGCCGAGGTCGTCTGTTCCGAACTCGACGAGGACATGGCGGCGATCGTCGAGTCGCGTCTGGGCGATCGGATCACGCTTGTACGGGGCGACTGCCTCGATCGGGCGCGTCATCTGTCGCCGGCGATCCTGGACGCCCTCGCCGGGCGTCCGTTCAAGCTCGTGGCGAATCTCCCGTATCAGGCCGCGACCCCGCTCATGATGGATCTGCTGGTCCGCCGCCCATCCTGTCGCGGGCAGGTCGCGCTCATCCAGAAGGAGGTCGCCGACCGCCTCGCGGCCGGCCCCGGCGGACGCGAGTACGGCCCGATCTCGGTGCTGACCGCGATGCTGGGCTCGATCGAGCGGGTCAGCACGGTGCCGCCGGGGTGCTTCTGGCCCGCGCCCAAGGTCACCAGTGCGGTGGTGTCGATCACCCCGCGACCGGATCACGGGATCGCAGACCCCGAGGCGTTCGGCGACTTCGTCGGCGAACTGTTCCGCACCCGACGCAAGCAACTCGGCGCGACCCTCGCCCGCATGGGACTCTCGCCGCCCGAAGGGCTGGACCCGACCGCCCGCCCCGAGTCGCTGTCACCCCAAGCCCTCCTCGATCTTCACCTCGCCACGTCGTGACCGAAGACGGCGTCCGCCATTCTCCATTCTCCCCCCCGCTCCCCCTCCCTCACCACGAGTACTGCACCTTGTACCGCACGGTCCCGGTGCCTTCCGGGGCGATCTTGAGTCGCCACTCGACGGTGTTCGCGTTCACCTTCTCGAACGCCTCGTTGCGCTCGACGATCTCCCACGTCTTCCAGCGATAGAGGTTCTCGCGGACGACGACGTTCTGGATCACGTTCTTCTGGTTGCGGACTTGAATCTCGACCGTCTCGGTCATGATCTTCCGGTTCGTGTCCACCGTGAAATCGACGACCTTCCGTTCGCCGACCACGTCGAACGAGTCGCCGAGCTTGATGCGGACCATCTCGTTTCGAGGCGTGTGATCGATGAGATCCTCGCCGATGAACTCCAGCGTCCCGTCCTTCGGATCCTGCTTGTACGCGCGGATGCGTCCCTTGGGCAGCGGCATGCCGAGCCGGTTCTCGTCGTCGTTCTTGAACGACACGAACACGCCGATCTTGTTCGGGCCGGTCGGGATGAACCCGGGCTGCGTCCACGGGTCGCGTCCCCAGCCCGCCATGCCGGTCGGCTGGTAGAGGAGTTCCTTCTCGATCGTCGCGCCGCTCACCGAGGGGAACAGCGTCAGTTGCTGCGTGCTGTTGCTGGCGATGTCGGTGCGGCGGGGCAGGGTGTAGAGGTGGTACTCGAAGAACGACTGCTCCTCGAAGCCCGGGGCTGCGTCGGCCATCATCTCGACCGCGCCCCCCCTCGCCATGGTATTGACCGCCCTCGGCTGCGGCTGCACCCGCTGCACGTCACCGGCGACGAGCTTCAGTTGCGCATCGGGATACGCGATGCCCGAGAGATTCAGAAGCGTGACCCACGCGGTCAGGTCAGCCTGAGTGTCGTCGGCGTTGATGACGAGGTTGTAGTCGGCCCGCCAGGTGAGGCCCGCGGTCTGATACGTGGTCCGGATGTCGTGAGCGCCGCCCTTCGAGGTCATGAGATCCCACACCAGCGTCGGGCGGGTCAGGAATCCCTCGGGCAACTCAGCCAGCGAGATGCTCGCTCCCTGTGCCGAGACCATCTCGATGCCGTCCTTCGTCCGGATGACGAGGCTTCCCTGATTGGCCGAGAGCAGGACACCCTCGCGGACCACGACATCGTCGCCCATCGGCACCAACGCCCGGATCCGCTGGTCGAGGTACTTCTCCAGGAGCTTCGACGGGCTCACGAGATCGAACTGGAACGACTGCTCCAGCACGCTCGCCTTCGAGTCGGTCATGTCGATGAACGACACGGTCGTCGGATCGAGGAACGCGGCGACGTCGGTGAACGAGACCGTGTTGCGTCCGGCTTGCAGGTCGAACCTTCGCAACTGCTTCACGACGCCGAAGCCGGGCACCTGCCACGCCGCGTTCGGGGTCCAGCCGTTTCGCTGCTGCTCGACGTACCGCTGTGGGTCGAAGCCCGCGGGGTCGGCCGAGGAGTAGATGGTGACGCTGGTGGCGTCCGGGGGATCGGCGGCGAGGGTCGTGGCAAGGACGCCAGCGGCGACGAGGCTGGACATGAGCGGCATGGAAGGCTCCGGAATGGGGCGTGGGGCAGGGTTCTCTCGGTCCGAGGGACGATACCCGCGCGGGTGATCGCCCCATCCATGGCCGCTCCCGCCGGTCCGTCCACGGTGTCGTCGTCGAATCCGCGTACATTCCGGTGTTCACCCTGTCCGTCCTTCGCACGCCCGTCGCCCTGACGCCGGGACTCCGCCCATGCCGATCCTCCTCACCGGCGCCGCCGGCTTCATCGGACATCACGTCGCCGACGCCCTGCTGCGTCGGGGCGATGCCGTTCTCGGGGTGGATTCGCTCAACGACTACTACGACCCGGCCCTCAAGCACGCGCGGCTTGAGCGGCTTCACCGACATCCCGGTTTCGAGTTCGAGCGGCTGGACCTTGCGGATCGCACCACGATCGACCGACTCCGCGATCGCGGGATCGACCGCATCGTCCACCTCGCGGCGCAGGCGGGCGTGCGGCACTCGATCGAGCAACCCTTCGACTATCTCGACGCGAATCTCGCGGCCCAGTTGACGGTGCTCGAACTCGCCCGCGCGGTCCGTCCGAGGCACCTCGTCTTCGCCAGCAGCAGTTCGGTCTACGGCGGCAACGCGACGCTTCCGTTCTCGACCGAACACGCCGTCGATCATCCGCTGTCGCTCTACGCCGCGACCAAGCGGAGCGGCGAACTCATGGCCCACGGCTACGCGCGGCTGTACGACATCCCCTGCACGGGGCTGCGGTTCTTCAGCGTCTACGGCACCTGGGGACGGCCGGACATGGCGCTCTGGAAGTTCGCCGAGGCGATCCGCGACGGCCGACCGATCGAGCTCTACAACCACGGCCGTCACCGTCGCGACTTCACGTGGATCGACGACGTGGTGGACGGCGTCGTCAAGGTGCTCGACCAGCCTGCGACGCCCGACCCCGACTTCGATCCCGCGGACCCGCGGCCCGATCGCAGCGACGCGCCCTTCCGGCTCTACAACCTCGGCAACGACACGAATGTCGATCTGCTGCGGTACGTCGAACTCATCGAGCAGGCGATGGGCCGCACGGCGGAGACCGTCCTGCTGCCCAAGCAGCCGGGCGACGTCGAGGCGAGCGCCGCCGATGTCGATCCGATGCGTCGCGACTTCGGCTGGGAACCGACCACGCCGGTCGAGGTCGGCGTGCCGACCTTCATCGACTGGTGGCAGGAGTGGGGGGCGCCTTCGGCCAGATCAGGAGATCAGGAGAGCAGGTGAGCAGGAGAGGGAGAAGAGGCGTTGACGCGGCTCGGTCTCCATTCTCCATGTTCCATTCGCCCGGACCCCACGCCCCCTCACCGCCTTCGGCGGAGCGGAATCGAGGCGCGGGTCGAGCGGTGCCGTCCCGGGCTCGGTGACGCTCGAACGAACGGTCACACGGACCCACGGTTTCGATTCCCCTCCCCCGGTCTCGGGGGAGGTGCCCGCGGAGCGGGCGGAGGGGGGTCCGCCTCGGGCTCAACGGCGTTCACACGAACGGTCACACGGACCCGCACCGCTCCCTCCCCCCACACTCGAATCTCCCCGCCCCTACCTCGCCACCGCCTCCGCCCGGACCTCGCGGAGCACGGTCACCTTGATCT
>JAUIHC010000178.1 GCA_030432455.1 Phycisphaerae bacterium
GGGCCGTACGGCCCACGCGCAGCGCTCAAGAAGGTTCAAGGAGGCCCCCTTGCGGGGCCTCCGCCGCGCGAACAACAGGTTCACCGCAGCCGACTCCAATCGCCCCCGAAGCGCGACCCCGCGCCGACAACGCCACAACCCCACCGCCCAACGCCCCACGAAAGCAAGGCAGACCCCTTGCGGGTCTGCCGCTGCGCTCAAGAAAGGTTCACGCACACTCGCGCGAGGGACGCCCGAGGCGCCCCACCCGCGCCGACAGCGCCACAACCCCACCGCCGAACGCCCCACGAAAGCAAGGCAGACCCCTTGCGGGTCTGCCGCCGCGCTCAAGAAAAAAGGCCCGGCTGAGGCAAGCCTCGAACCGAGCCCTTCCGGGGGTGAAGTAAGGGGCCGTCTTCTCGACAGCCAACGAATGCTAGCATGCATCCGACGCCCCGCAACCCTCGATCTGGCGGAAAGAGGCATTTTGCGGATGCGACCGGGGAGAGATCGGCATCCGTCCGCCGGTCCTTTGCGCGAAGTGTCCGTTTCAGCGGTCATTTCAGACCTCGGATCCTCGACTCGAGGACTCCCCTTCCACCCTCCACCATGCCCTCCCGAATGCAGATGCCGGTGACCGCCCGACTTGCACGCACCGTCCGCTTCGGCGTGTCCGATGCCGCGGCCGCGGGATCCCTCACGACCCCTCGCCACAACACCCACGCCGGGTGGCCGCCACTCGACATCGCGACCGGCGGCAGCTGGTCCGCGACCGTCGAGGTCGAGGGCCGACCCGACCCCCGGACCGGGTATCTCGTCGGCATCGATCGCATCGACAAGGCGATCCGCGAGCAGGCCCTCCCCCGCCTCCTCGATCGACTCGCCGGTGGGTCCCTGAGCGCCCTCTCGGTCGTCCGGCTGCTCCACGAGGCAGCCTCGTCGTCACTGTCGGTCACGGTCTCCGCGGTCACGCTGCGGATCGAGCCGATGACCGCCTGGCGGATAGAGTCCGACGCCATGACCACGCCGATCGTCCAGCGACGGTACGAGTTCTCCGCCTCGCACCGGCTGCATCTCGCCGATCTCGACGACGAGGCGAATCGCGCCCTGTTCGGCAAGTGCAGCAATCCCAACGGCCACGGCCACAACTACGAGGTCGAGGTGCAGGTCGCCTTCGAGGGCGACCCGCTCGACGGTGCGATCCATCGGCTGGACGAGATCGTCGATCGCGTCGTCATCGAGCGATTCGATCACACGCACCTCAACCTCGACCTCGACGACTTCCGGGATCGCATCCCGAGCGTCGAGAACATCACCGCTCGGTGTGTCGAGCTTCTCCGGGAACCGGTGGCGACACTCGCGACCGGTGCCCGGCTTCACGCGGTGACGGTGTGGGAGACGCCCCGCACCGCCTGCACGATCCACGCCTGACTTCGGACGCCCTCATGCGACGCCCCCTGTTCCTTCGCTCCGCTCTGATCTGCCTCGCGACGCTCGGAGTCGCCGCATCCGCGATCGCCGAGGACTGGACGGATCTCCGCCGCGACTACGATTCGATCCGGAACTACCTCGCGGCGAAGAAGCGACTCGGCGAGGACGAACGAACCTCGCTCGCGAAGTTGCAGACCAGACTCGACTCCTTCCGGGCCGACCACCCGCAGGACCCGAGACCGATCGCGATGGATCTGCAGATCGCCGAATGGCTGGGCGACGACGATCGCATCGATGCCGACTACGAGGCGCTCGCCGGTCTCTCGGAGAACGACCGCGTCCAGGTCCGCTGGGCGACGCATCGGCTCGGCATGAACCGCTACGACGATGTGGCGGCGATCATCCAGCGGAATCCGGTGGACTACGCCGCCGAGCCGGAGGGGGCGCTCCTGCTCGCCCGCAGCCACATGGCCCGCAATCGATTCCAGGATGCGATCGACACCATCGACGCGATCCCGGAGGACGGCCTGAAGAAGCCGGGGATCCGCGGCCGCGCGAACCGGATTCGAGGGGAGGCGTCCCGGTGGCTGTCGCTCTGGTCGGACGAGCTCGCGCTCCGAGCCTCCGAAGGGGCTCCCGGCCTGCCGATCATGCAGCTGGTGACCTCCAAGGGCCCGGTGACCATCCTGCTCTTCGAGGATCAGGCCCCGAACACCGTGGCGAACTTCATCGAGCTCGCCGAGAAGGACTTCTACGACGGGACCCGCTTCCATCGTGTGGAGCCGAACTTCGTGGTGCAGGGCGGCGACCCGAACTCGCGTCCGGGAAGCCCCGGTGCCCCGGGCAGCGGCGGTCGTGGAGCCCGGCTTCCCGACGAGAGCGGACGCCCGGACAAGCGGTATCACTTCGCGGGCGCCGTCGCCATGGCGAAGAGTCCGGATCCGCAGAAGCCCGGATCGACGGTCAAGGACAGCGCCAGTTCGCAGTTCTACATCGTGCTCGAACCGATGGAGAATCTGAACGCCGAGTACACGGTGTTCGGTCGCGTCGTCGACGGCATCGAGGTCGTCGAGGCGATCCGCCGCGACGACGACCTCATCGACGTGGTGACCGTGTCCCGCCCCGATCGAACCTATGTCGCCGAGACGCTGGCTCTGCCGGGCATTCCGAAGGCTGGCACCCCGCTGCCCGACGAGCTGCGAACCAAGCCGGATTCAAGCGAGTCCGAGACCCCGGGCGACGCGAACGCCCCCACCGATCCCTGATTCACCCTTCTCATCGATCCGACTTCGGAGACCAGACCATGGCCCGCCTCGTGAAGCTCGACGCCACCGGCCCCATCCGCATCGACCCGCAGGAGAAGCCCGTCTTCATCTGCGCCTGCGGACTCACGAAGAACTTCCCGTTCTGTGACGGAGCGCACAAGAAGTGCAAGGAGGAAGAGCCGGGCGCGGTGTACCGGTACGACCCGGAGACCGGAGAGCCGGTGCGGGCGGAGTGAGGGGGAGGATCGAAAGTCGAGAGTCGAGAGTCGAGAGTCGAAGAGCCCATCTCGGGCATGGACGTCTCTGAGACGATTCCGCCGACCCCGCACCGGGGGAGCTGTCGCCGAAGGCGACTGAGGGGGCTCCGTCGCCGACTCGATCGATCACCGAGTCGGCCGAGTACCCCCTCCGCCCGCTGCGCGGGCACCTCCCCCGCACGCGGTGGAGGAGAACCGTGTTGCCGCGCCTTGCACGACTCCGCCGACCCCGTCTTCGGGGGAGCTGTCGCCCAAGGCGACTGAGGGGGCTCCGTCGCCGACTCCAAACGCCCCCTACGCGCGAACCCGCGCCGACCACGCCACATCCATCGCCCGCCCCCGACACAGCGAGCATGGGCCGTACGGCCCACGCGCAGCGCTCAAGAAGGTTCAAGGGGGCCCCCTTGCGGGGCCTCCGCCGCGCGATCAACAGGTTCACGCACACTCGCGCGAGGGACGCCCGAGGCGCCCCACCCGCGCCGACGACGCCACACCCCCACCGCCCAACGCCACGCGAAAGCAAGGGGGCCCCCTTGCGGGGCCTCCGCAGCGCTCAAGAAAAATCCAGCTCGCCCAGCAGCGTGAAGCCCTTCCGCATGAGGATCTGACCCGCGAAGGTGTGGTCGTCCACCGCGATCGCGAGGGCCGGGGGGCTGTCGCCGGGGCGGTTCACCGGGTAGATGAACGAGATGTTCACCTCGGTCGCGAGCAGCGAACGGCACGCCTCACGCATCGTCGAGTCGTCGGGCACCTCGAACACGAGGATGTCGGTCTCGGAGAAGGTGAATCCGTTCTGACGCAGCGTGAAGCGGGCGCCGTCGGCGTTGTCGCAGATCACCCGGACCACCGCGTGGTCGCTGGAGTCCAGGACGCAGATCGCCCGGACATGGACGTCCGTCGCATCCTCCAGGGTCTCCAGAAGCTCGAGCAGCTTGCCGACCCGGTTGTCGAGAAAGATGCTGAACTGACGGACGATCGGCGGGGTGTAGCCCCGCTCGGTCTCGGGCATCGCAGCCATGCGGAATCCTCTGGCGCCCGTCGAGTCGGGCGAAGTCGCGGCGGTGGGTCGTCGGCGTGCCGACGATTCCCGACGGCGAGGTCGAGTATAGCGACGGGATGCCGGGCGTCAGCCTCCTCTGACGAAGGTGATCGCACCGGGATCGGAGAGCAGACCGGCGGTCGCCGCCTCGGCGAAGAGCCGCTCGACGGCCTTCCGCCCATCCTCGCCCGCGTCGACGGTCAGACGATTGACGTAGAGCTCGACGAAACGGTCCGCCACGTCGCGGTCGATGCCACGACCGAATCGCATCGCGTACGCCAGCGATCGATCACGCTGGTCGAGGGCCATCGCCACGCTGGCTTCGAGCAGCGCCGCGATCTCCGTGAGCGTCCCGGGGCCGAACTGGTCGTCGAGGTCGCGACGGACGACGTTCACCCCGAGCGGAAGCGGTCCGCCGGTCCGCTCGCCCCACCACGTCCCGAGGTCCTCGACGAGCTGCAGGCCCAGGTCGCCGTAGGTGAGCTGGCCCTCGTGGATGACCACCCCCGCGTCGGCGCGGCCGTCGAGCACGGCGTCGGGAACCTCCTCGAAGGGAACCTCGACCGGCTCGAACTCGCGTCCGGCCATCCGGATTCCGAGGACCAGGGCCGAGGTCGTCCGAGCGCCGGGGATCGCAATCCGAGGTCGAGACTGCTGGAGATCCTCGATGGAGGTCGGGGTCGCCGCGACGAGCTTGGGGCCGTAGCCCTCGCCCATGGACGAGCCGCAGGCGGTGATCGCGTAGCGATCGGCGACCCGCGGGAACTGACCGCAGCTGAGGGCGGTGATCTCCAGAAGATCGTCGCCCGCCTCCGCCCGGCGGTTCGCGGCCTCGATGTCGATCTCGACCTGCTCGAATCGGAACCGCGAGGAGCGGATCGACGGGGGCTCGCCGTCCACCTCGAAGAGCGGCCACCACATGAAGGCGTCGTCGGGGTCGGGGCTGTGCCCGAGGCGCAGCGTGGCGGGCGTCGTCGCAGTGGTCGTCATGGCCGCGATGGTAGCCCCCCGACCGCTCGTTCGGCGGCGGTGGAAGACGACCGCCGCATCCGGAGACGCGGCGGTCGGTGGTTCACATCTGATGAGGCGATCGCGGGATGGCGTCGATCAGCCCCAGTCGGCGAGCATCAGACCGAGGTCGGCACCGGTCACCTGACCGTCGCCGTTGAGGTCCTCGGGGCAGCCCGAGCAGGGCCCCCACGAGGCGAGCAACAGGCCGAGGTCCGCGCCGTTGACCTGACCATCGCCGTTGAGATCGCTGGCCGGACCGTTGGAGACGAGTAGCCCCGACATCGTGATCCCGCCCAGATCGACGTTCGCCGTGATGATCACGGCGTTCACGCCCACGGGCAGATCCTCGGGGGGAATCTCGAACGTGATCGGATCGAGAAAGATGTTCGACAGCACGAGATCGTCACCACTCGCCGAGACGCCGGTGCCGAAGGAATAGACGTCCGGCACCACGTTCGAGCCGGAGATGTCGGCGAGACCGCTCACCTGATAGTCGAAGCTCGACACGAACGGCGCCTTCGGGTACGAGGCGTTCCCGCCCTTGACCGGACCGGAGACACCGCCGGCATCGAGGCCGATCAGGAAGTTCGAGACCGAGACGTCGAGGCTCTGGCAGCCGATGATCGGCAGGCAGAAGAACTCGTAGCTGAAGTCGGCGGCGCCGAGATCGAAGCTGAGCGACGGCATCGCGAGGCTCAGGAACGGCGGTGCGTCCGCACCGACCACCGCCACGCCGACGCCCTCGAGGGTCTTGGTCGCGGAGTCGGCGTCGGTGTCGGTTCCGAAACTGGTGTCGATGGAGACCACCAGTTCGACGGTGACGGTGGACCCGGGATCCACGACGAGATCGGCCGTGCTCTCGGCGGTCGCCGTCGCGGCGAAGGCGGCGGTCGAGAGAACCGTCGCAACGAGGTACTGACGCATCTGAGGACTCCGGAGAGTTGACGGGACGAGGGGCCATGAACACCGCCACCATCACCCGGCCCTGCAGGCCCAGGAATCATGGACGCGGTCCTTGAAGGCTACCGGGAGCCGCGCGGATTCCGCGCCTCGAAACCGCCGCCGTCCGCAAAAGTCCCCCGATGGGAGACCGCGTCCCAGCCTGCGCTCGGGATTCTGGATCAGGGCCGGGTCCTAGAAGACGCCGGCGCCGTCCTGGAGGAAGGGGTTGCTCGCCCGCTCGCGGCCGATCGTGGTCGCCGGTCCGTGGCCCGGGAGGACCCGAACCTCGTCGGGAAGGGCCATCAGTCGCCGGAGCGAGGCCAGCATCGCCTGCGGATCCGAGGTCGGGAAGTCGACCCGGCCCATCGACCCGGCGAACAGCGTGTCGCCCGCGATCAGGGTGCCGGTCGGGCCGTGGAGGAATCCGCAGGACCCCGGGCTGTGGCCGG
>JAUIHC010000179.1 GCA_030432455.1 Phycisphaerae bacterium
TGCCGAGCATGTCCTTGGCCGCCCAGCCGACGGCGGTGCCGTTGTTGATGACCCGATTCGTGCCCTTGCGGACCGCCACCACCGACGGCTCGTTGAGCACGATGCCCTCTCCCCGCACACACACCAGAGTGTTGCAGGTGCCGAGGTCGATGCCCATGTCGACGCTGAACCAGCCGAGAATGGAGTCGAAGAGCATGATCAGGTTTCCGGGCCCAGGTTCGTCCCGGGCGTGAGGCGGCCGGGAACCGCCGTCGGACTCATCGGACGAATGTCCTCGACACCGACAATATCCGGACCGACGACCGCGGTGTCGGAGTGAATGAAGCGACGGGCGGTCCTGAGAACCGCCCGTCGCCCTGATTCGTGCGAGCGACGCCGGACGACGCCGCCCGAGACACCGCGATCATCGTGGCTCGCTGTGGCTCACTTGACGATGTCGAAGCCCGGCACACCGAAGAGGGCCGACTCGGCCTGCACGGAAGCGCCCTTGACGGACGGTGCCTCGGCCTGCTTCAGGTTCGCCATCGCGACGCTGACCACGCCCGCGGCGAGCACCACGAAGGCGGCGAAGAGAAGGCCGGTGTAGACGTCGAGGTCGCCTCCGGTGCGGCGGATCGGAGCGTTCATCATGCTCATGGGGTCGAAGTCCGTTGGAGAGGCCGACGCGGCGACCTCGAGAGGGCATGTTGGCGGTTCAGACGTTCTCGCCGGCCAGGATCACTGACCCTTGCGAGCGATCGCCCGCTGGCCGGCTCGCACGGTGCCGCGGCTGTCGGCATCCTCGAGCTCGATGACGCCGGTGGCCCGGTTCACGTCCACCTCGATGATCCGAAGGTTCCCGACGAAGCGGCTGCCGTCGGCGATGGTGAGGACCCAGCCCTCCTGGACGCCGTCACGGCTGCCGGCGTTGATCTCGGCCAGCGTGGAGTCCTCGGAGCGACGCACGCTGACGACGCTGGCGGAGAGATTGCGATCCGCGGGGCGGTAGCCGGCAGCGGCACCAGCCCGGGCGGAGGGGAGCTCGCCGATGTAGGCGACGTAGCGGGCGATGGTGTCCATCGCCTGATCCCGCTCCTCGTTGAGCTGCTGGACTTCCTCCTGCAGGGCTCGACGGGCGGCCTGGGCGACCTCGAGCTGCGAGCGGACGACGCCGAGCTCCTGCTCGAGATCGACGGCCTGACGCTCGGCGTCCACGGCGCGGGTGCGAAGGTTGCGGAGTTCGGCGACCAGGGTCTCGCCGAGCTGCTGCTGGGCTTCCTGGGTCTGGGCCATCATCGCGATGCGGGCCCGGATGTCTTCCTGACCGCTGCGGGCGTCGGCCAGTTCGCCCTGCAGGCGACGGGCCTCGGCGACGCTGGTGTCGTAGTCCTTCTGGGCCTGAGCGATGCGAAGCTCGAGCTCCTTGGTCTGCACCGCGGCGGCGGCCGCCTCGGCCATGCGGGCCTGCTGCTCGCCGTCGAGCTGTTCGATCGCGGCGTTCCGCTTCTGTTCGGCGGCGAGCCACTTGTCCTTGAAGCTCTGCTCGTTCACCGCGTTGACCGCGACCAGCGGGGTGATCATCACCGCGAGGAGCGACACCAGGACGACGAAGAGCTTGGTCAGGAGATGCACGAGCGAGTTCCTTTCTGCCGGGCCGGAGCGGGGCGACTGACCCCTGAGATGACTACCGGACGGAGGACGGACGCGAGGTCCGATGAGCGACGGATCTGAACGGAAACCGGGGCGAGAACGCAGCCTGAGCTCGGGCGGGGCGATACGCACGCCGTCCCGATCGGTTTCTTGTACCTGTCACGAGCGAAAGTGTCAATCCGAGACCGCCGCGGTGGTGGCCGAAAAGTGGTCCCGACGAGCGAGCAGAGCCCCCGCCGCCGCGATCCGGACCAGCGGATCGGCATCGGCCAGCATGCGGTCGAGCGCCTTGCCGGCAGCCGTCCCCGGCACCCGGCGAAGGGCGGCGGCGACCTGAACGCGGAGCCGGGGATCCTCGGCCTCGACCTGTTCGAGCAGCACCTTCTCGAGCCCCGGCTCCCACGGAGCCGGCAGCCGGAAGATCGCGCCCGCCGCGGCGACCCGGATCTCCGGGGGACGACGCTGATTTCCTTCGGCGAGGAGGAGCCGCATGAGCATGGGCCGGGCCTGTTGATCCTCGAGCCGCCCAAGAATGTCGCAGGCGAGCACGGTGAGCTCCCCCTGCTCGACCGGCGCGAAGAGTGCCGCGCGGATCGGCTCGACATCGTCCTCCTGCCCCAGACTCACCAACGCCTCGGCGGCCTGCAGCTCGGTGATGCGGACCCGCATCGGATTCTGCAGCCGCATCCCGCGGCCCAGCGAACTCTCGATGAGCGGAATCGCCGACGGATTCCCGAGCATGCCGAGCACCATGGTCGCGTTGCCGCGGATCTCGGGATCGTCGCTGGCGACCATCGCCGCCAGCGGTGACGGATCGACGCCCTCGCCGAGCGTGCGGAGTGCGAAGATCGTCGCGGCCCGGACCGAGTCGCTGTCGTCGAGGAGCCCCGGATGCAGCACGGGCGCGAGTCGCCCGAGCATGGCCCGGCCGATCGCCATCGTCGCCACGAATCGGACGCCGCGATTCTCATCGACGACGCCCCGCCCCCCGAGCTCGAGCAGCAGTTCAGGCGCCGACTCCATCGCCTCGAAGGCGTACGCCCGCTCGAGGGCGTTCTCACTCTGCGCCGCGATCTCGACGACCTGCGCCGCCCGCTCGACCGGGGTCGAGCCGCGAAGAACCGGGGCAGGCCGCGACGGAAGATCCGAGGCGTTCGCGGGCGCGGTCGCGGCGACGACCGGGGGCGTCGTCGCGGTCTCGGGCGAGGGCGCGGGCGGCGGACTCGTCTCAGGGCCGGGCATCAGCAGGACCGGCTCCGTCGAGGCGGCCCCGTCGCCGACCACGCTTGCAGACCTCGTGCTCCAGGGCTGGTCCGCGGCCGGCTCGACGCACCCTGCCAGCAGGAGCGCCGTCGCCGTCGCGGCCGAGAAGACGATGCTGCCGCGGCGGCCCTGGTCGTCACCGGCGGCGATGACCCATGAACGCTTCGAACTCCGGCTCAAGGCAAGACTCCTTTCCTGCGTCACCCGACGGTCCTGCGTGACCCGCCGGTCCTGCGTGACCCGCTGGAGACGCTCCCCCACGGCCCTCCGGCCTCAGGAAGGCATCCGTCACCACTACTACCACGACCACGACCACCGCGACCACTCCCCCGCCCGATCGCCAGCAGCACGGCCCCGATCAGCGAGACCACGATCACCGGCCCGCGGCCGAGCCACGCGTACGGCGGGCGTCGATCGTCAAGCAGGGTGGTCGCCACGAGCTCCCCCGATTCCAGAGCGGGAAGCCGCTCGAGCAGTCGGCCGACCGAGTCGATCGACGCCGAGTGCCCGGTGTTCACCGCCCGCACCATCGGCACCCGGTTCTCGATGCACCGGAAGCGGGCGAGTTGCAGGTGCACGCCCCGCGGCCCCGGCCAGTCGCCGAACCACCCGTCGTTGCTCGCATTCACCAGCAGATCGACGGCCTTGCGCTCGCCCTCCCACACGAGGCGGCGACAGACCGCCGGCACCGTGTCCTCGAAGCAGATCGGAGTGGCGACGCCGAGATCGCTCCTCCCACCGCCCGGGGACCGGAATGCGAGCGTGAATCGCACGGGCGTCGTCCCCGGCACGAGATCGAACTGCATCCCGCGGGCCCCGAGCGCGAGCAGTTGCGACTCGAGCCACGGCCACGCCGAGATGTACGGCATCGTCTCGCCGAACGGGGTGAGAAAGAGCTTGTCGTACCGCGGCGCCGCCTGAGGCCCGGCGTCGCCGACGAGGTACACGCTGTTGTGACGGGCGTCCCATTCGAGCGACTCGCCGTCGGGGGCGAGCCGGAGGCCCTCGAAGCTGCCGCTGCCGATGAGGATCGGCCGACCGACGATCGACTGGAGATCACGCACCAGATCGACGAACCGTTCGCCCGGCCACCAGCCCTGCGCCGCCATGAATCCCGTGGACTCGGGCTCCAGGCCGACCCCGGGCAGCATGGTCTCCGGCCAGACCACCAGATCGACCACGCCCTCCGACGCATCGATCCCTCGAACCGCGTCCACGGTCCGGCGGGCGAAGTCGTTGGCATCCCGCCACTGGTCCGCAGGCGCCCAGCCGACCTTGTTGGACTGCGGGAGCGTCGTCTGGATCGCGAGCACGGTCGGCCCGGGAATCGCGGGTGCGGACGCCACCCGCCAGAGCCCGTACCCGATCCAGCCCACCGCCAGCAGGGCGACGCCGACCGTGGCCATCGTCCGTCCTGTCGCCGAGCCACGACCGAGCAGGTGATCGGCGACGAGCCCCCCGATCGCCACCGGCAGCAGTCCGACCACGAACACGCCGCCGAGGTCGGCCACCTGCGCAAGCGGCGGCCATTCCACGAGCGGCTGGCCGGTCAGGTACCACGGATATCCGTCGAAGACCACATCGCCTCGCAGCCACTCGACCAGCAGCCACACCGGCGGCAGAAGCACCGCGAGCGGCATCGCGGCGACCCTCGGGCTCGAGGCGACCCGCCGCACGGCCAGCCCGAGGATCGAGGACCAGACCGCCAGATAGCACGCCATCGGCGGCAATCCGAGCCCACTGACCGCCCCGACCCACCACTGGTGCAGGAGCCAGGTGCCGATCATCGGAACCCCGAGGCTCAGCGCCACGGTGCGACGCCGCGCCGCACGGATCGCGACGAGGACCAGCGGCACCGGTGCGACGAACGCGAGCCACCACCAGCCGAACGGCGGGAAGACGAGGTAGAGGATCGCGGCATGCACGACCCCGGCAAGCCACGGCCGCCATCCGGTGATGGCCCATGGTCGCTCGTCCATCGTCGTCGGCGTCGTCGGCGGAGAGTCGCTCACTTGCCCGCGTAGTCGACGATGCGTCCGATCTCGCTCCGCAGGTCGCGACGGTGCACGATGCGATCCACGAAGCCGGACTGGAGCAGGAACTCGGAGGTCTGGAAGCCCTCGGGAAGATCCTGCCGGATCGTGTTGCGGATGACCCGCGGCCCCGCGAAGCCGATGAGCGCCCGCGGTTCGGCGAGGATGACATCGCCGAGCATCGCGAAGCTCGCGGTCACCCCGCCGGTGGTCGGATCGGCGAGCACCGAGATGAACAGACCCCCCGCCTCGTCGAAGCGGGCGAGGACCGCGGAGGTCTTCGCCATCTGCATGAGCGAGTAGCCCGACTCCTGCATGCGGGCGCCGCCCGAACAGGAGACGATGACCAGCGGCAGGTCGTGGTCGATCGCGTGTTCGGTGGCGCGGGCGAGCTTCTCGCCGACCACCGATCCCATCGATCCCCCGAGGAAGGTGAAGTCCATCGCCCCGATCACGACCTTGCGGCCCTTCACGAAGCCGACCCCGGTGAGACAGCCGTCGTTCTCCCCGCTCTTGCGGCGAGCGGCCTCGATGCGATCGCGGTACGGCTTGACATCCACGAACCCGAGCGGATCCGCGGCGGTCAGATCGGCGTTGAACGGCTCGAAGCTCCCGGGGTCCACCAGCTGCGAGACCCGCTCGCGAGCCGAGAGCCGGTGGTGATGATCGCACTTCGGACAGACCGCGAGGTTCTGCTCCAGTGTCTTCCCGAAGACCGTCTCACCGCATCCGGAACACTGCACCCAGAGACCTTCGGGGACGGCCCTCTTGGTCGCGATGTCGGCTTCTTCCCAGGTCTGGTTCGCCAAGGCTCACTCCTTGCGGGTCCGGTGCGGGCACCGCCCGAGACTTCGATCCGCCGAGGATATCCCCTCCCGACCGGCGAGCACGGACGCGGGCGTCCGACTCACACCGGGATGGCCGCGACGACCTCGTCCAGTCGCGGGACCACGTCGCCGGGCAGGCACCAGAGCTCCACTCGTGGTCGCCCCTCCATCCACCGGCGGGGATTCCCCACGGCCTCACCGGCGAGGGCCGCCCGCAGGAGTCCCGCGGCGAGGTCGTGCACCACGATGCCGACCGCGACCGGGCGGCGACGCATGATGCGGGCGGCGGCTCGAACGACTCGAATCCGGGCGTCGGCGATCGGCTCGCCCTCCGGGGGCACGAGATCGGACGGATCCTCCTCCCACTGCCGGGCCCGGCGTTCGAACCGATCGCGGAGTTCCGCCATCGAGAGCCCGGCGAGCACGCCAAGGGCCGGATCCGCCAGATCATCGTCGCCCCGGCATCGCCCGCCGAGAATCGTGGCGGCGATCTTCGCGGTCTCCGCGGCAGCCTGATCCATGGCGTGATGGAATCGATCCGGTCGGGGAAACGGGAGCCCCGACGCCCGGCCGAACGCCTCGG
>JAUIHC010000180.1 GCA_030432455.1 Phycisphaerae bacterium
CCACCTCGTACCTCGCCTCCGAGCAGGCGGGGTACGTCACCGGCCAGGTCCTGGTCGTCGATGGCGGCCTGGTGATCTGAGCTTCCGAGTCGCGGACTCCGCGACCCGACCCGTTCCGACCGTTCCACGTACCTCCTGTCCTGTATAGTTCCTCGTCGTGGCTCCAGTCCGGAGCCATCTGGAGACCGAACCGTGACCGAAGCCGAGATCGAAGCCAAGGTGATCGACATCGTTGCGGAGCAGATGGGCGTCGATCGCGCCGAAATCACCCGCGAGACGAGCTTCACCAACGACCTGAACGCCGACAGCCTCGACACCGTCGAGCTGGTCATGGAGTTCGAGGACGAGTTCGACACGTCGATCCCCGACGAGAACGCCGAGAAGATCCAGACCGTCGGTGAGGCGATCGAGTTCATCAAGGCGAACCTGAACAAGTCCTGAACGCCCGGCGATCCGACTCGTCCCGCGCGGGCGAGGAGGCCCCGACACGCTCATGAGAACCATCACCCTTCGCCGGGTCGTCGTGACCGGTCTCGGCGCCATCACGGACCTCGGGCATGACGTTCCCTCCACCTGGGACGGCATGGTCGCCGGTCGGTCGGGCATCGGCCCCATCACGGCGTTCGAACAGAACGACGAGTGGACGGTCCGCTTCGCGGGCGAAGTCCGGGGGTTGGACACGTCGCACTGCATCGACCACCGTGAAGCGAAGCGGATGGATCGCGCGTGCCTGCTGGGTCTGGTCGCCGCGGAAGAGGCGGCGATCTCCTCGGGGATCGACTTCTCGACCGGCGACCACGAACGCCGCGGGGTCGCGATCGGCTCGGGCATCGGCGGCATCATCACGATCGAGGAGGGGTACGAGAAGCTCCTCCGCACGGGACCTCGGAAGATCAACCCGTTCACCGTGCCGAAGCTCATGGTGAACGCCTGTGCGGGCAATGTCTCGATCCGCCACAAGCTGCAGGGGGCGAACATCGCCACCGCGACCGCGTGCGCCACGGGTGGCCACTCGATCGGCGCCGCATTCCAGCTGATCCAACGAGGCGATGCCGACCTGATGCTCGCGGGCGGCACCGAAGCGGCGGTGAGCAGCCTCTGCATCGGTGCGTTCTCGACGATGAAGGCGCTCTCGACCCGCAACGACGATCCGCAGGGGGCTTCCCGTCCGTTCGATCGCGATCGAGACGGTTTCGTGCTCGCCGAGGGCGCCGCGGTCGTGGTGCTCGAGGAGCTGGAGCAGGCGAAGGCCCGCGGAGCGAACATCCTCGCCGAGGTCCTCGGGTACGCCACCAGCGGCGACGCCTATCACATCGCGGCCCCGGACGAGTCCGGCCTCGGTGCCCGCAACGCCATGACCTGGGCGATGCGGGATGCGGGCATCTCGCCGGACCAGATCGGCTACATCAACGCCCACGGCACCTCCACCCCGCTCGGCGATGCCGCCGAGGTGCGGGCGGTCAAGGCGATCTTCGGCGATCACGCGAAGCGACTCGCCATGAGTTCCACCAAGTCGATGACCGGCCACGCCCTCGGGGCGGCGGGCGGCATCGAGACGGTCGCCGTGATCAAGGCCCTGCAGACCGGCATCCTCCCCCCGACCATCAACCTGCAGAGCCCGGACGACGAGTTCGATCTCGATTTCGTCCCCAACGAGGCGGTGTCGCGGCAGGTGGACTACGCGATCAACAACTCGTTCGGCTTCGGCGGCCACAACGTGAGTCTGGTCTTCGGACGCTGGAACGGCGAGTAAGCGGGGGGGCGGATCGAGATCGGAAGTTCGAGATGGGAAGTTCGAGATGGGAAGTTCGAGATGGGAGAGATTGGGGCGGAGGACGGACGGCAGCAAGGTGTCCGACTCCGCTCCCGCTCCGGGGGAGCTCCGGCGAAGCCGGTGAGGGGGCCGCTCGGCCGACTCGAACACCCCGCGACCTTCAACGCCGCCTGATCCAACGTCTCCTGCTCTCGCCGGAGCCGCCCGATTCCCGGACCCACGCCGCGGTCCCTCGCTCGGGATCGCCGGTTTCCCTCGGATCCGGGCCCGCCAGCAGGAAACGCCCGCCCCACCCGCCGCTTCTCCACCAGGTGAGGCGCGGCGGACTGGACCCGGCCCCCGCGACGAGCCGATGACTTCGTCACGGACCGCGGTGGCGAATGCTCCGCGAGACCCGCACCCACGCACCATGACCGCCGATCTCTCCTCGATCCTCTCGCTCGAAGTGCCGCTGATCGTGGAGATTGCGCGCCGACGCATGCCGCTCGCCGAAGCGGTCAACCTGGTCCACGGGGCGATCATCGAGTTTCCGCAGTCCAGCGACGGCGAACTCCGGATCCTCGTGAACAACAAGGTGGTCGGCGGGGGGTCGGCGGTGAAGGTGGGCGAGAACTTCGGCGTGCGGGTCACCAGTGTCGGCGACGTCGCCAGCCGCGTGCAGGCCATGGGCTCCTGACCCCGCCCGCGATCGCCCCATCTCGATCCCTCCGGTGCCCGACATTCCCCGTCGAATCATGCGATGAGGCTGTGGACGCCCCCGGAAGGCGGCCGATGGCACCGCGGGCGACCTCCCGTTCCGTCGCCGGATCCGTTCCCTCCGAGACCCCCGATGCCCCGCGACCTTCCCGTCGGCAACGGAAGCATGCTCGTCGCCTTCGACGAGCTCTACCGAGTTCGAGACCTGTACTGGCCCCACGTCGGCGTTCCCAACCACACCGGCGGCCATCCCCAGCGGTTCGGGGTCTGGTGCGACGGCGACTTCGCCTGGATCGAGGACGAGGGCTGGCGACGCGACCTTCGGTACAAGCCCGAGACGCTCGCGACCGAGGTCCGACTCATCCACGATCGCCTCGGTCTGGAACTCGTCTGCCACGACCTCGTTGACCACGCCCGACCGGTGTTCTTCCGCAGCGTCGAGATCCACGACCTCCGCGACCGTCCCCGTGACGTGCGGATCTTCTTCCACCACGACATCTCGGTGAACGAGTCGGCGATCGGCGACACGGTCAACTACGACCCCCGCACCGGCGGCCTCGTCCACTACAAGGGCGACACCTACTTCCTCATCAACGGTCGCGACGGCGACGGATGGGGCATCGATCAGTGGGCCACCGGGCAGAAGCGGATCGGCTCCGCCGAGGGCACCTGGCGAGACGCCGAGGACGGCCTGCTGGAGCGGAATCCGATCGCACAGGGATCGGTCGACTCCACCGTCGGCTTCAACCTCGCCATTCCCGCCCGCGGGAAGGGCGTCCTGACCTACTGGCTCGCCGCAGGCTCGAGCTACGGCGAGGTCGTCGCCCTCGACACCCGCATCCGCGAGGTCGGCCCCAAGCGGCTGCTCGAGCGGACCGAGGCGTACTGGCGACTCTTCGGCGATGCCCGGGCCGACGCCCTCGACGGGCTCGACGAGGACCTTCGAGACCTCTTCGTCCGAAGCCTGCTCGTGGTCCGGACGCAGATCGACGACGGCGGCGGCATCATCGCCGCCAACGACTACGACATCACGCACATGAGCGGCGACACGTACTCGTACGTCTGGCCGCGGGACGGCGCCCTCGTCGCCGAGGCGCTCGACCGGGCGGGACGACACGGGGTGAGCCACGAGTTCTTCCGCTTCGCGGCCCGGGTCGTCGAGCCCGACGGCTACTTCCTGCACAAGTACAGCCCGACCGGCACGCTCGCTTCGAGCTGGCATCCGTGGATGATCGACGGGGAGCCGTCGCTTCCGATCCAGCAGGACGAGACCTCGCTGGTGGTCTGGGCGCTGCGGCGGCACATCGAGCGGACCGGCGACATCGAGTTCCTGCGCGAGGTCTACGAGCCGCTCGTCGAACGGCCCGCCCTCTGGATGTTGGACTATCGCGACCACCACGGCCTTCCCAAGGCGAGCTGGGACCTCTGGGAGGAGCGGCACGGGATCCATCTGTTCACCGTCGCCGCGACGATCGGCGCCCTCGACGCCGCCGGCGCCTTCGCCCGCGAGCTCGGCGAGCTCGACCGCGCCGCGGAGTTCTGCGAAGGCGCGGACCGCATGCGGGGCTCGCTGCTCCGCCGGCTCTGGTCGGACGACCACGGCCGCTTCGCCCGGATGGCGGTCCTCGACGACGACGGCACCTACCGGCTCGACATGACGCCGGACGCGAGCGGGTACGCCCTCTTCGCCTTCGGCGCCCTTCCCGCCGACGACCCGCGGGTCGAGTCGCACATGCGGACGATCCGCGAGCAGCTCTGGGTGGACACCCCGATCGGCGGCATCGCCCGCTACACCGACGATCCGTACCACCGCGTGGTCCACGACCGACCGCAGGAGGTCCCCGGCAACCCGTGGGCGATCTGCACCCTGTGGTACGCGAGTTGGCTCATCGCCCGCGCGGAGTCGATCGAGGATCTGGAAGAGGCGCTTCCCTACCTGCGGTGGTGCCGCGAACGGGCGCTGCCGAGCGGGGTGCTCGCCGAGCAGTTCGATCCGATCTCCGGCGATCCGATGTCGGTGAGCCCGCTGACCTGGAGCCATGCGGTGGTGCTCTCGACCTGGATCGAGTACGCCGAGCGGCATCGGGCGCTGACCGGCGGACGCCGATCCGACCACGCCATGACGAACGACGACCGGGACCGCGTCGAGTGACGCGATCCCGGTCGGCCGTCGATCGGACTGCAGACCCGGCGGGCGGGCAGGCTGGTCGCGGCTACTCGCGGCTGTTCATGGCCGCGATGTAGTAGACGAGCTTGAGCGCCTCGAGATAGATCCACGCGATCGTCACGATGAGTCCGAAGGCCGCGTACCACTCGGCCTCCTTGGGGGCGCCCTGCGCGACCAGTTCCTCGGCCTGCCGGAAGTCGATGATGAGCCAGAGCGAGGCGAGCACGAGGATCGCGGCGGTCACGCCGAGTCCGATCATCGCCCCGCTCCCGCCGTCGAAGGCGTTGCCGAGGTTGAAGAGCATGGTCGAGACGCCGAACAGGCTCAGCACGAACGAGAGCAGGGCGGCGACCATCACGCCGAGGGTGGCGACCATGACCACCCGCTGGAACATCGGGCCGCCCCGGAGAATGCCGCCTCGGTAGAGGATCAGCATCGCCATGAGGCAGCCCGCGGTCACCACGAACGCCTGGATCACGATGCCGCCCGCCACCGTGACGCCGCGATTGGCGAGCATGCCTTCGAGCATCACCGCGATGCCGCCGAGCAGGAAGCCCTGGAACGCCGAGTAGATGAACCCGATGTTGCGGGCCGCCTTCGCACTGCCGCGGATCATGAAGAACGAGGCGAAGACCACGATCATGTTGACGATCATGACCGGCATCAGGATGCCGGGGTTCGCCTGCACGAGGGCGTAGCCCGCGGTGCCGGCGGCGGTCATGACCATCGCGAAGATGGCGGTCTTGTTCACGATGCCCGAAATCGACGCCCGCTCGACGGCGGCGGTGTCGCTCCACCAGTCGCCCTGGCGCAGAGTCTCGTCGCGAAGGGCCGGGTTGCTCGATCGAAGCATGCTCATGGAATGCGGTCTCCGGGAAGGAATGGAGGCATGGTAGGGCCGATGCCGGATGACGGATCGACCCTCGCCCCACCGGAGACCATCGGCGATCCGCCCGGCGTCAGAGCAGTTCGGCCGCGATCGAGGCGAGTTCGCTCCGCTCGGTCCGCTCCAGGGTCACGTGACCGGCGATCGGGTGCCCCTTCATCCGCTCGATGACGTGGCTCAGCCCGTTGCTGGAGGAGTCGAGATAGGGGCTGTCGATCTGCCCGATGTCGCCGCAGAGGACGATCTTGGTCCCCTCCCCGACCCGGCTGACGATGGTCCGGACCTCGTGGGGCGAGAGGTTCTGGGCCTCGTCCACGATGATGAACTGGTGCGGGATCGAGCGTCCGCGGATGTAGGTGATCGGCTCCAGCACCAC
Organism: Phycisphaerae bacterium; assembly: GCA_030432455.1. Classification (GTDB taxonomy): domain Bacteria; phylum Planctomycetota; class Phycisphaerae; order Phycisphaerales; family SM1A02. The sequence goes on from JAUIHC010000180.1 coordinate 5,900, forward strand.
CCGGCCGGTGGCGAGGAGCTGGTCGAGCCGCTGTTCGGCGGTGCGGCTGTCGGCGTCGTTGAACTGACTGCCGCGGGTCGAGAGCAGGTAGGCGAGGTTGTCGAAGATCGGCTGCATCCACATGGCGAGCTTCTCGTCCTTGTCGCCGGGCAGGTAGCCGATGTCGCGACCGAGCGGCATGATCGGCCGCGCGGTGAGCATCTTGTCGTACCGCTCCTCCTTGATGAGCTTCTGCAGGCCCGCGGCGAGGGCGAGGAGGGTCTTGCCGCTGCCCGCGGGGCCGATCATGGTGACGAGCTTCACGTCGTCGTCGAGCAGCAGATCGAGGGCCATCTTCTGCTGCAGGTTTCGAGCCATGATCCCCTGCACCGGCTTGCGCGGCCCGGTGACGGGAATGACGTGCCCGGTGTCCGC
>JAUIHC010000181.1 GCA_030432455.1 Phycisphaerae bacterium
GACGACCGCTATCGCGCCCGCGGCCATGCCCTGGGCACCGGCCGCAAGCCCAAGGCGGTCGGCCTCATGGTCGAGGTCGAGGGCGACGATGTCTACGACTTCGGCGGCGACAGCATGACCGCCACCTGGCGGCCGTCGAATCCCGAGAACTGGGCGTGGGCGTCGTTTCTCGATCTCGGCGGCGACGACGCGTATCGGCAGGGTGCCGAGCAGGATCGTCTGGACGGACTCGACCGCGGGAACGACCGGCAGTGGTCCTTCGGTCCGACCGGGCGGGGGGTGGACACCGTTGTCGCCGGGGATCCAGCCGCGGCGGTCCGGGCGTTCTGGCCCTCGTCGCCTCGGGGCGCCATGCCGTGGCGGCCCGACGACGCCGACTGGTGCGAGGCGATCTCCGCGCCGCTGGTCGATGACGACTGGGATCCCGACCTTCTCGCGATTCTCGATCGGGTCCGCGATCCCTCGCTCACGCCCGCCCGGGATACGGTGGACTCGTTCGCGCCGCCGGTCGAACCGCCGACCGATCCCGAGACGGTCGCCGGGGCGCTCCCGTCGGGAGCGGTGGCGTGGATCGACGCACTGCGCGATCGGGAACTCGACGCGGATGCCCGCCGCCGCGGGTACGAACGGCTCGACCTGCTTCGCTTCGCGGGCGGGGGCACCCTCGACTGGTCGCCGATCGCGACGCTGCTCGACGATCCGGCGTCGGCGGCCCCGGATCTGCTCGCCTTCGCGGGGACCTGGACGGCGATCGACCGGACCCCGGGGGCGGTGGACCGGGTGGAGGCGGCGCTGATCGAGGATGGGATCGACGACGCGGCCGCGCGGGCGATCCTGGTGCGGATGGTCGGCCGCTGCGGCGACGGGAACGCCGCGATGATCCTGCGGGATCGCGTGCGGTTCGACGCCGATCCGCTGGTCCGACGCCGGGCGGCGTTCCATCTCGGGCGCCTCGCCGTCGAGGACGATCTCCCGGTGCTCGCGGTCGCGGCGGGCGACGGTTCGGAACTGGTGCGGTGCTCGGTCGCCGGGGGGTTGCGCGACAACCCGGTGCCCGGGGCGGAGGCGGTGCTGGAGCCGCTGCTGGACGACGAGGATCTCTTCGTCCGTCGGGCTGCCGCGGTGGCGCTTCTCTCGCGGGGTGACGCCTCGATGGTCGATCGGATCATGGACGAGATGGCGATCGCCTCGATCGACACCGGATGGAACTACGGTCGGAACCTCTTCGTGACGATGTCGGAGTATCTCGGGCCGTCGCTCGTGGACGACCTCGGGACCGATCTGGACGCCTGGCGGGCGTGGTGGACCGAACACCGCGGAACCCACGACCTCGGGGCGAGCATCGAGGCGAACCGGGCCGCGATCGAGGAACGACTGGCCAAGGCACCGAGCAGCGAATGACGCACGAATCGACCATGGCGAGACTCGGGGCGGTGATGGGCACCGCCGTGCTCCTGGCGCCGGGTGGCTGCGCCGACGATGCGACCCCGGCCTCTAATCGGCCCCGGATCGGCCCGGGCGTGCCAGCGTTCGCGGAGGAGGCCGCGGCTCGGGGGGTGGACTTCGTCCTCTCCTCCGGAGACGACGGAGGGGCGAAGCTCTTTCCCGAGATCATGCCCGGCGGGGTCGCGATCGCGGATCTCGACGGTGACGGCGACCTCGACCTCTACTTCATCCAGTTCGGGCCGATCGAACCGGAACGAGAGGGGGACCATCGGAACCGGCTGTACCTCAATCGCGGGGACGGCACCTTCGAGGATGTCACCGAGGGGTCGGGGGCCGAGGACGACCGGCTCGGCTGCGGCGTCGCGACCGGCGACTACGACGGCGACGGCGATGTGGACCTCTACGTCACGAACCTCGGTCGGAACACGTTGCTGCGGAACGACGGCGGGGGCAGATTCACCGACGTGACCGACGCCGCCGGGGTGGGCGAGACCGGCTGGGGGGCCTCGGCCGCCTTCCTCGATCACGATCTCGACGGCGACCCGGATCTTTTCGTCTGCAACTACGTCGCCTGGAGTCCGGAGCGGGAGATCGAGTGCCGCGATCACGACGGTCGTCGCGACTACTGCTCGCCGAAGGCGTACGAGGCGCGGACGCCCGACGTGCTCTACCGCAACAACGGCGACGGCACCTTCACCGACATCTCCGCGGAGGCGGGCATCGATGTGGTGGCGGGCAACGGCCTCGGCGTGGTCTGGGGCGACTTCGACGGCAACGGCGCGCCGGACATCTTCGTCGCCAACGACGGCAACCCCAACCACTTCTTCCTCGGCAAGGGCGACGGCACCTTCGAGGAGGCGGCGAAGTCGCGCGGCGTCTACCTGGCGGGCGACGGCAACACCCGCGCCGGCATGGGCACCGCGATCGGCGATCCCGACGAGGACGGCGATCTCGACATCCTCGTGGTGAATCTCCTCCACCAGTTCGACTCGTTCTTCCGCAACGAGAGCGGCTTCTTCATCGAGGACACGACCGCGACCGGGCTCGCGCCCGTCACCCGGCGGACGACCCGATTCGGGGTGGGCTGGTTCGACGTGGACAACGATTCGGTCCTCGACCTCTTCGAGGCGAGCGGCCGGGTCATGGTCCGCAAGGACGCGCCGGAGAAGGGCGATCGATTCGCGGAGAACAACCACCTGCTGCTCGGGGTGGAGGGTGCGACCTACGAGAAGGTCCCGCCGGTCGAGGCGTGGGGGGACGGACTGGTGCACACCAGTCGCGGGGCGGCCTTCGGCGATCTCGACGGGGACGGCGGCGTGGACGTGGTGGTCGTGAACCGCGACGCCCCGGCCTATGTTCTCCGCAATGTGGCCCCCCGAGGCCGATGGTGCGGCGTGCGGGTGCTCGACGACGCCGGCGCCCCGGCGCTCGGTGCCACCGTCACTGCGACCGTGAACGGGCGACGACTCCGCCGCGACCAGCACGCCGCCTACGGCTACCTCACCGCGAACGAGTGCGTGGCGAGGTTCGGTCTCGACGCCGCCGAACTGCTCGAGGACGTCGAGATCCGCTGGCCCGACGGGCGGACCCGCCGGGTCGGAGATCTCGAGGCGGGTCGGGTGCACGACGTCGGCCCGCCCGCCGGCGAGTAGGCTCCGCCGCATGTCGCGGACACCGTCCTCCAGACCGACTCCAGGTCCGATCCGGACGCCGATCGAGCATGCCGAGGGGCTCACCCCCGGCAGCCGCCGGTTGGTGTTGTTCGCCATGACCGGGTCGCTGACCATGATCATGATGGACACGACCGTGGTGGGCGTGGCCCTGCCGACCATCGGTCGTGATCTCGGACTCGGCGACATCGGCCTCGCGTGGGTCGTCAACGCGTACCTGCTGGCCCTCGCCTCGTTGATCGCGATCGGCGGACGGATCGGCGACCTGATCGGAAAGCCCCGGGCGTTTCGCATCGGGGTGACGACCTTCGCGGCGGCGAGCGTCCTGTGCGGGGTCTCCACGACCGGCGGCATGCTGATCGCCGCTCGGGGGCTGCAGGCGATCGGGGCGGTACTCATGCAGCCGGCGTCGAGCGCGATCGTGGTCTCGACCGCCGAGCCGGGTCGGGAAGGCCGGGCGATGGGGGTCTACATCGGAATCTCGATGCTGGGGCTCGTCGCGGGACCCGTGATCGGCGGGCTGCTGACCGCGCACGTCGGGTGGTCGTGGATCTTCTTCGTCAACCTTCCGATCGCCGCCTTCGCACTCGTGATGGTGCAGATCGCGAAGCCCCCGGCCCTCCGCGATCCGGACGGCGGCTTCGATCTTCCGAGCGTGGCGATGCTGGTGGTGGCGCTGCCGCTCGGCGTCGGAGCGGTGCAGCAGATCGGGCACTGGGGGCCGGGGGACCCGGGCATGCTCGTGGGTCTCCTGGCCGGGCTGCTCGTCGGCATCGCGGGACTGGTCGCGTTCGTGCGACGACAGCGGCGGCTCGACCGTCCGCTCGTGCATCTGGAGCTCTTCCGTGATCGCGGGTTTCTCGCGGATGCGGCGATGCTCGGCCTCGTGCAGTTCGCCCTCACCGGAACGGTGATCCACCTCTCGATCCTCACGCAGGCGTCGTGGGGCTTCGATCCGCAGCAGGCGGGGCTGGCGACGCTGCCTCTGGTGCTGCCGGTGCTCGTGCTCGTGCACGTGTCGGGGCGTCTCTACGACCGCGTCGGAGTCCGGCGACTCGCGGCGCCCGCGGCGGTCGTGGTGGCGGTCGGGGTGGTCGGACTCGGATTCGGAGCGATGCAGCGGTCGCTGCCGATCCTCTTCGCGGCGATGACCATGCTCGGCGTCGCGATTCCGTTCGTGAACATGCCCGCCAACACCGACGGCATGCGGCGCATCGGCGTCGAACGCCGCGGGCTCGCGTCGGGACTGCTCCAGACCGTCCGCATGACCGGTTCGGCCCTCGGCATCGCGGTGACCGCCTCGGTGGCGGGGGCGCCGTGGTCGATCGGGTCGGAGGCGACCGATCCGTGCCCGGGCATCGAGTCGGCCACCTTCCAGAAGGCTGCCGACGGCGATCTCGCCGCCCTGGCGACGATCGTCGAGCGGCTCGGCGAGGAGAGCGGCTGCGTCGCGCTCCTTCGCGATCATCTGGCGCACGCGATCGGGGCGGGCTTCATCGTCTCGGGTGTGATCGCGGGGCTGGCGGTCTTCGCGGCGCTCTCGTGGCGACCGGCTCAGCCGTCGTCGTCCTCGGGAAGCGAGACCGACGACTGATCGGCCAGTTCCCGCGGTCGCCAGAGGTGCCGCTCGCGGAAGACCGCGTGGTCGAGGTCGGCCCAGTCGTCGAGTTCGGCGCGGAAGACCGCGAGGGTGCCGGTCGGAAGGATGATCTCCCGGCCTGCGAGCGAGGACGCAAGTTCCTCCAGCCCCGGATTGTGCGCGACGATCATCAGGCGGCGAACGGTGTCCGGTGCGGTGCGGGCCGCGTCAAGCAGCCGATGCGGTGGTGCGTGGTAGAGCGCTCTCGACCACTCGACGGGGCCGTGCCAGTCCGCGGCGTCGCACCAGCGGGCGACGGTTTCGCGGGTCCGCGCCGAGTCACTGCTTCGCACGAGATCTGGAAGCAGTCCGGTCTCGGCGCACCACCGTCCCATGAGATCGGCGGCGGCGCGGCCCCGGGCGTTCAGCGGTCGCTCGTGGTCGGCGAGCCCCGCGGTCGCCCAGCTGCTCTTGGCATGACGAAGGAGGAGAAGGTCGCGCATGAGGGCATCGTCGCAGACCCGTTCCGACCCGGGGTGCGACATCGGGATCAGGATCGCAGGTCAGGGAGGGCAGACGCCCCACATCGAGAGCAGCAGGCCGATGTCCGACCCCGCGGTGGTTCCGTCCCCGTCGAGGTCGCTCGGGCCGGGGCGTTCCCAGCCGGCGAGCAGGAGTCCGAGATCACCGCCGCGGACCTCCCCGTCGCCGTCGAGGTCCGCCGGGCACGCGGGCGCGGGCGGGATGATCCGGATCGGATTCTCGTCCCATCGGATGGCCAGAAGGTGGCCGGAGACCGGGTCGTGGGTGATGGCGGTGATCGCTCCGGCGGTGTTGTCGAAACCGCTGACGGAGACGGGATCTCCCTCCGCGTCCAGGTTCAGCACCCGGATCCAGCCGTAGATGTAGTCGGCGAAGAAGAGGCCCCGGTAGGCGGCGGGCCAGCGAGGATCGTCCACGATCACCCCGCCGGTCGCGCACGCGCCGCCGAATCCGGTCCCGGTGACCGGTGACGCGCTCGGGCCGATGATCGAGAACGCCGCCGCGCCCGCGGCGTCGAGCGTCGGTACGCGGGCCTCGTTCGCGGCGTGCTTCCAGTCGATCGTGGGGCGGTGGTGCGGACGCCACAGGTCGGCGTCGATCGGCGTGAACGGCAGGTCGGGCGCATCGATGCGATCGATGTTCGGGCCGTTGGAGATCGTCGTGCGCAGCCGGATGGTGTGCGGGCCGGCGGGCAGGGGCAGCGTCATCCACGCCTTGCTCCAACGGGTCCACCCGCCGGTCGGAGGCATGGAGAGCGTGGTGACCACGAATCCGTCCACCAGCACCTGGATCGGGCGATCGATGGTGGATCCGTTGGCGAAGCGGATGGCGAAGTCGCGCGGCTCGTCGTCGGGGATGGTCACCTCGAAGTCGATCCACTCGCCGACCGTGGAGCCGAAGTCGAGATAGCCGTCGCCGGTGAAGCCCGCCCAGACGGTGTCGAAGCTCGGGCCGTTCCAGGCCACGGGGTCGAGCCATGCGGGGTCGCACGGGTTGCTCGCGATCTCGCCCTCCTCGGCGAGAAGGTCACGGAATCGGAAGCGGGTGGGGCAGTCGCCGTCGGCG
>JAUIHC010000182.1 GCA_030432455.1 Phycisphaerae bacterium
TCGAAGGGCTGGAGAGCTGGTCGCCAGTCGTGCGGGAACGATCCGCGATGGAACTTGCCCGACGCGACGCCGCCCCCGTCGCCGCTCTGGAGCGTCTGCTACGCCGCGACGACGAGTACGCCCCGATCGGGGCGTGCCAGGCAGCGATCATGCTCAAGCAACGGGCCGCCCCGCTGCTGCCCGAACTCCGCAACGCCCTCGATGCCGACGACATCTGGCTCCGCATCAAGGCCGCGGAGGCGATCGCGGCGCTGGGCGATGCCGCGGGGCCCGCCGTGCCGCACCTGCTCGAGCGGCTCGCGACCCCGCCGGGCGCCGAGGATCCGCGGGGCATGGAGCAGCGGTACCTCTGCTTCTCGCTCTTCGACCGTCGCGACGGCCTGCTCGGCAGGTCGCTCGATGGCGTCGATCGCGAGGCGCTGCTCGCCGCGGTCGCCGCCGGCCTGCAGAACGAGGACGGTCGCGCCCGCGGGACGATCGGTTCCGTCTACAAGTCGCTCACCTTCGAGGAGCTCGAGCCGCTGCTTCCCGCCATCCACGAGGCGATCGTCGAGCCGGCCCCCAGCGGGATCATGTTCGCAGACGGCATCCGACTCGCCGGGCTCGAACTCCTCGCCCAGAACCGCATCGCCGACGGGCTGCCGCTCTGCATCGACCTGATCGCCCCCGATCGCTGGGGCATGGGCAACCGGATCGAGCCGTGCCTGCAGGCGCTTCGTCAGTACGGCGGCGCCGCCCGCGACCAGCTCGATCGCCTCCGCGCCCTGCAGACCGACCTCGAACAGCGGAACTGGGATCCGAAGCGACGCGAGAAGCTCGGCATCCCCGGGCTCATCGCCGAGATCGAGGCCGCGGAGGTTCCCGACCTTCGATCCCTCCCGGCGCCGGTCTCCTGATCAGCCCCAGTCGGCAAGCACCATCGCAAGGTCGGCGGCGTCCACCAGGCCGTCGCCGGTGAGATCGGCCGGGCAGCCGCCCGGCCGCTTGCCGCACGGCCCCCACGCGCTGAGCACGAGGGCGAGGTCCGCCGCATCGACCAGACCGTCGCCGTTGAGGTCGGCCGGCCGTGCCGTCTCGACGGTCAGGATCGCGATGCCGCGGCTCGCACACGCCAGCCAGAGTTCGTAGCCGCCGGGCACCGAGCGGACCTCGGCGTCGTAGATCTGCTCGTGCGGCAGACCGTCGTCGCGGGTGAGCGTGCCGAAGGTCTCGCCGTCGAACCAGATCAGCGCCGGCTCGAAGCCGATGCTGTTGAAGTTGGTGAACCACACGCGTCCGTCCGGCGAGACCGCCAGCGGCGTCACCTGATCGGCGGGCATCGCCGAGTTGCTCGCGTGCCACCACTCGTGCGTGCCGCTCTCGGCGTCGAGCCGGAACAGCCCCTGCGTGCTGCCGAGCCACGCGACTCCGTCACGATCGGCGACCACCGTGGTCAGGACGTCGCTCAGCGGATTCAGTTCCGGCAGATCCACGTTCTGCCGCGAGTACCGGTACCCGCCGTCGGTGCGCACGACCTCGAGATTCGCACACCCCCAGATCGTGCCGGGGCGATCGGGATCGAGATCGACATTCGCGCCCCAGCCCGCGATGGGCACGTCGTGGAACCCCGCCGCATCGTGATAGCGGAGGCTGAAAGAGTTCCCCATCGTCCAGAGTCGGCCGAAGGAGTCCTCGACGAGACCGTCGGATGTGCCGAGCGATTCGAGCGTGACGTAGTTCTCGCCGTCCCACTCCCGAATGCCGTTGTTCATCGGATTGAACACCACGCGACCGGTCGATGGCCGCCAGGCGATCGCGTCGGCGTTGTCGGTCGGGAACGGCCAGTCCTCGCCGAGTCCGTAGGTGGCGATGTTGTGATTGTGCCACCGCTCGCCGTCGAAGCGGACGATTCCGCCGATGCCGGCGGCGCCGTTGCTCGTCATCCAGACGTCGCCGTTCGGTGCGAAGTCGAGGTCGCGCACCCAGTAGTCGAGAAGCCCGGTGTTGGAGATGCGATGTCGCTGCCAGAGGCCGGTGACGGGATCACGCCGGGCGGCGCCCCCGCTTCCCCCGACCCACACGCTGCCATCCGGCGCCATGGCGATCCCGGTGGTTCCGCCCCCGGATCGCCACTCGCCGAGCGCCGTCCAACTTTCGCCGTCGAAGGCGAACGCCTCGCTCCCGCCGCCGATCATCACCGCCTCGCCGTCGCCGAAGGCCCGGAACGTGGACAGTTCGATCGCCCCGGCGAAGGGCATCGTCGGCGCGATCCAGTCGCCCTCGGGCGTCAGGTACTCGAGCGAGTAGAGCTGGCCCGGTCCCTGCGAGCGAAGCATCCAGGCGTTGCCCGCGTCGTCCACCCCGTTCCGGATCACCGATCGGATCTCGCCCACCGCGTTCTGATTCGGCAGCACCGTGAAGGTCTGCGTGTCGCTGTCGAAACGACACCGCCCGAACGAGTCGTCGATCCACACGACGTAGCCACCGGTCGGCTTCGGCTGCACGACGGACGCGTGGAGCGTGACCCATCCCGGCCAGCCATCGGCGGTCTGATCGAAACCCCACACCGTCCAGGTCTCGGTCGCCGGCTCGAGGCGAGCCAGCCCGCCCCCGTTGCCGTAGCAACCGAACCAGACCGAGCCGTCCGGCGCGACCTCGACATCCATGGTGCGACCGCCGGGAATCGGCGAGTTCTCCGCGTCGTAGCGGCGCAACGACTCGGGACCGACCGCGGGATCGAAGTACAGGGCCCCGCGCCAGGTCGCCATCCACAGCGCCCCGTTCGCATCCGGACTGAAGTCGCTGACCCGGACGGAACCGGTGTCCTGCGGATCGCCGATCACCGGAAAGTCCACGTTCGAGAAGTTCTCCCAGCGATTCTCCTCGGGGACGTACCGGGAGAACCCACCCTCCTCGAAGGAAGGGATGTATCCGCCGAGGTAGAGGGTGCCGTCGGGCGCCACCCAGAGCGCCTCGCTGTTGTCGCCCATCACCCCGGTGTTGCCGGGCCGCAGATAGGTCCACTCCTGCGGCGATCCCTGAGCGGCACGGCCCATCCCAAGCAGCAGCGCGATGGCCACGGTCGTCCTACCAGCAGAGTTCATGTCGGTGCCTCCAGAATCGATCTTGTCCGGTCCGGTTCGTCGCCGACGCCATCCGTCGGGCTGCGGCGCGATGCCCACGCGGTCGCCGCTCTCGAAGGAGCGATCGACTCTCTGAAAAATACGCGCCGCATCGAGAAAATCAGGCGTTTGGCCGTTGGGAATGCCGTGTTTCCTCCGTGACATGTGCGCCCATCGCCCGTTCGCGCGGTCACCCCGCGGAGGAACGTCCGTTTTCGACCGCCGATAGCATGCCTCGGCCGTCGCGATGCTCGCGATCACCTTCGTCCACGCCGTCGGAACCAGGTGCATGCGTCGATTCTGGTGCTTGGTCGCCTTCACGTTCGCCCTCGCGTCGCCGGTCTCCACCGCGTGGGCCGCCCCGCCGAACATCGTGCTGGTGATGACCGACGATCAGGGCTACGGCGACTTCGGATTCACGGGCAACCCGGTCGTCCGCACTCCGAACCTCGATGCCCTCGCCGCCGAGAGCACGCGACTGTCCCGCTTCTACGTGAGCCCGGTCTGCGCCCCGACCCGGGCGTCGCTCATGACCGGCCGCGACGCGCAGCGCACCGGCGCCATCGACACCTACATCGGCCGCGCCCGGATGCATCCCGACGAGACGACCATCGCCGAGATGCTGCGGGACGCGGGCTACGCGACCGGCATCTTCGGCAAGTGGCATCTCGGCGACACCTTCCCGATGCGACCGATCGATCAGGGATTCGAGACGGCCCTCGTGCACCGCGGCGGCGGACTCTGCCAGCCGTCGGATCCGATCGAGAACGAGCGTCGCTACACCGACGCGATCATGTTCTTGAATGGCGAACAGGCCGAGACCGAGGGCTACTGCACCGACGTCCAGTTCGACGCAGGCCTCGACTTCATCGAGCGGTCGGTGAGCGCAGGCCGACCGTTCTTCGCCTACATCGCGACCAACGCCCCGCATGGCCCGTGGCACGACGTCCCGGGCGATCGACACGACGAGATCGCGGCGATGGACCTTGGTCCGGTTCTCGACGGATTCGTCGCCGATCCGTCGAAGCAGGTCGATCGGACCAGCCGCATCTACTCGATGGTGGAGAACATCGACGACAACATGGGGCGACTGCTCGCCACCTTGGAACGCCTCGGCATCGCCGAGAACACGATCGTCGTCTACCTGTGCGACAACGGTCCCGAGGGGCGTCGCTTCGTGGGCCCGTTCACCGGCAGCAAGAGCGAGGTGCGCGAAGGCGGCATCCGAAGCATCTGCCTGTGGCACCGACCCGGGACCTTCGCCGCCGCCGAGACCGATGTGCTCGCGGCCCACATCGACGTCGCTCCGACGCTGCTCGACCTCGCAGGCGTCACGCCGACCGAGGAACCGGCCTTCGACGGCCGCAGCGTCGCGTCGTGGCTGCGCGACCCCGATCAGGCTCCCGATGACGACCGCCGGCTCGTGATCCAGGCCCATCGCGGCGAGGCGCCGATCCGGGGCCATCAGGTGGCGGTGTTCGAGGGCCGCTGGAAGCTGTCGCACCCGACCGGCTTCGGACGCGAGACGATGCCCGACGGCGTCCCGTGGCGGCTGCACGACGTGGTCGCCGACCCCGCGGAATCCACCGATCGGGCCGACGACCATCCCGAGATCGTGGCTCGTCTTCGGACGCACTACGACGCATGGTTCGACGACCTCGAGTCGGCGGAGCCGGAGCCGTTCGAACGTCACCCGATCGTGATCGGCACGCCGCACGAGCGGAGGACGGTGCTCTCGAAGCAGGACTGGACCCGCACCGCCGGCAACGGCTGGGGCACGCAGGGTCTCTGGCCGGTGGAGATCGCAACGCCGCTGGTCGCGGATGTGGAGGTCGTCCGCAATTCCCCGGAAGGAGCCTCGACCGTCACGGTTCGAGTCGGCGACGTCGTGATCGCCGGTGCCTTCGAGCCGGGCGCCCGTCGAGCGATGATTCGCGACGCTCGACTTCCGGCCGGTCGGTTCGAGGTGGTCGCGTGGCTCGACGACGACGAGTCGAGAGCGCCGTACCAGGTCATCCTGCATGCGAGGAAGACGGCGAATGCCCCGCTCCCCGATCCCGACGGTCGCCCCGCCGACCTCTCGCAGCCGGTGCAGGTCTTCATCATGCTCGGCCAGTCGAACATGCTCGGATTCGGCAGAGTCGCGGGAGACGGAGAAGGCTCGCTTCGGCACGCGACCGACGCCAAGGGGCTGTACCCGTATCTCGTGGACGACGATGGCGCGTGGACGACGCGGAACGACGTTCGCCTCGTGCATGTGCAGGGAAGCGGGACCGGTGGCGCCCGCACGCTCCATGACGAATTCCTCACCGTGACCGGCGCCAAGATCGGCCCCGAGGTCGGCATCGGTCACCACCTCGGCCACGAGATCGACGCGCCGGTGCTGCTGCTCAAGAGCTGCATCGGCAACCGCAGTCTCGGCTGGGATCTCCTGCCCCCGGGCTCGCCGCAGTACGAGTTCGACGGCATGACCTACGCGGGCTCTCGCGAGTCGCCGCTGTCGTGGGAGACCGGGACCGAGCCCGAGCCGATCAACTGGTACGCGGGCATGCAGTACGACGGCGACATCGCACGGGCGAAGGCGGTGCTGGAATCGCTCGAGAAGCACTATCCCGGCGCCGCCGGCTACGAGGTCGCGGGCTTCTTCTGGTGGCAGGGCGACAAGGATCGCTACAACGAGGCGCACGCCCGGAAGTACGAGGAGAACCTCGTTCGCCTCATCGGGTCGCTCCGCGCCGACTTCGGCGTGCCCGACGCGCCGTTCGTCATGGCGACGCTCGGCCAGACCGAGCTCGGTGCCGACGGAAACGACGGACTCATCCTCGACGCGATGCTCGCGGTCGATGGGGAGTCGGGCCGGCACCCCGAGTTCAAGGACACCGTCGCGACCGTCTACACCCACCCGATCTCGAAGGGCGGCGCGTCGAACAGCCACTACGACGGTCACGCCGAGACGTACATGAACGTTGGCGAGGCGATGGGTCGGGCGATGATCGAACTCGCGCGTCGCTCGACGCGATCGAACGCCGGCGGCGAGTGAGACGGCGTCCGCTCGCGGGCGCGACCGCGGACGATGCCCCGTCACCCGATGGGGCTGGTCGGCGGCACGGCCCGCGGGGCATTGCGGACCGAGGCGGTCGCCGCACCCTTCGGCAGCCGCCGTCGTCCCGAGGCGACGGGCAGCAGACCGAGGAACA
>JAUIHC010000183.1 GCA_030432455.1 Phycisphaerae bacterium
TGGCAGTGGAACAATGTCAACGGTTCCGACGCCTTTGCCGTCAGCGGCAACGTCTCGGGCGACACCGCGATCAGCTTCGGCAGCGGCTCGAGCCGCACCGGCTCGGTCACCGTCACCCCGGCCCCGGGCGCCCTCGCGCTCCTCGGCCTCGCCGGCATCGCCGGCCGCCGCAAGCGGAACTGAGTCGAACCTCGACTCTTCGCTTGATGCGACAGACCACGACCGGCCGGTCCTTCGGGACCGGCCGGTTGTCTTTGACTTCGTGTGGGCCCCCTCCCCTCGTGTCTTTTTTGACGGATCGGCGTCAGACCCGAGAGGTTCGAAGGCGGCCTCCAGCGAGGAGGGCGACGCAGGCGATTCCTCCGAGAATCGTCGATGCAGCCCGACGATGCGGGTGGTCGTCTCCGGGCCTCGAAGTCCCGATCGATCCGTCACACAGAACCTCAGCGAGAATCGTCGGAGAGCCACCACGAGACGGACGATGCTCGCGGCCCCGGCGGTCGTCCGCAGGACTGCCTCCGAACACGCGTCGGCCCGGGCCGACGAGTCCTCCCTGGCCCGAATCCTCGTGGCGTCACCGGCGCGTCGGCGGCACCATCACAGGTACGGCCCGAGTTCCTCGATGAGCGGCCCGAGGTGCTTCTCGTAGTTCCGCCATCGCCCCTTGGATGTCGAGTACATCTTCTGGGTGACCTGCTCGTAGCTCAGCGTGGTGGCGGCCCGCGAGGAGGTGTGGAACTCGAGACACGCCTGGTCGAAGGGCACGTCCAGGAAGTCGAGGATCCGTCGGGTCTCGGTCTCCTGATCCTCCACGAGATCCTCGTAGTGGAGTTCCAGGAACGGGATGTCCAGCACCTCGGGCCAGAATCGCTGCATCTCGTACCGGGCCTTCCAGACCTCGGCGAGCCACTCGAGTCGGTTGGTGTACGAATGCCCGCTCGCCAGCAGGTTGGTCGTGTAGCACGAGACGCAGTTGTCGAGCGGATGCCGGAAGAGATTGATCACCCGCAGACGCGGCAGACAGAGCGAGAGCATGCCCAGATGCACCTGCATCGACAGGGCCTTGTTCGAGAGATACCGACGGCCGTTCCGCAGCCCGTCGGTGTGCCGCTCGTAGAGGCGACCGAGGTCATTGGCATCGGCCACCCGAAGATCGACGAGGTTCATCGGGAACGGGAGGAACGAATCGGTGAGCCGGGCGACCGCCGCCTGCATGAGCTGGCTCGCGGCGAGTTCGCCCCCCGCCTCGGCCTGCGGATGCATGCCGAGGATCTGATCGAGCAGCGTGGTGCCGGACCGCGGGTTGCCCATGATGATGAGCGGCTCGGTCTCGATCTCGTCGGCATGGGCCAGCCGCGGAGTCGATTCGCGGGTGAAGACCGTCTTCTGATCGTTGAGGATCTTCCGAAACGCATCGACCTGGAACGATCCGCCGTCGAGTCGATGGGCCTCGGTCGCGGCGGACCACGCGCCGTCGTAGTCGCCGATGCGATCGCAGATCTTCGCCAGCAGGAAGTGCATCTCGACCGCCTCACGCACCTTGGGCTCGGGGATCCGATCGAGATCGACCGAGGCGAAGTGGTCGCGGAGCACCGCGATCGCCCCGTCGTGATCCTTCCGCGCGGTCAGCAGTCGAGCCCGCAGGTGGGCGAGCACCGAGTCCTTCCGGTCGGCAGACCGCTCGTACCGGGCCACCATCGCCTCGGAATCCTCCAGCCGTCGCGCCCGCTCCAGCATGTCCGCCGAGGCGGCCATGACCTGCGTGTTCTCCGGATCGAGGTCGAGGACCTGAGCCGCGTGGACCAGACCGACATCTCGTCGGCCCGAGGCCGCGAAGATCGGAATCGCCTGCCGGAGGAGCTCGATGTCGTCCGGCATCTCCTCGATCAGCCCGCCCGCCACGGCCTGCGCCGTCTCCAGGTCGTTCCACTCGTTGAGGCACTGCATGTGCAGACGTCGGACGTTCCGATCGGTCGGATGCTCCGCAAGCAGGCGTTCGAGCCGCTCTTCGGCGAGGCGGTGGAGCTTCTTTCCGAGCAGGTCGCGGATGCGGTCGATCTCGGCGGCGATCGGGTCTGGGGAGGCCATTCGACTAGGATACCGGTCGCTCCGCCTCAGACCGACCTCATGTCCGACCTCGGATGCCGCCCGCATGACGACCGACCAGCCGACCTTCGACCACGACGCGCTCGAGATCGACGCCGCGGAGACATCCGCGAACGAATGGAGGGTTCGCTTCGAGGTCCCGGCCGAGCAGGTCATGCGGTTCATCCGGCAGCTCCGCGCGGTGAAGCCCGACATCCATCCGCAGGAGACCTCGACGCTGCTGGTGAGCGTGGTCGTCGATGAGACACTCGCCCGCATCGACCGCGACCGGGTCTGGGAACCCGTGGTGGCCCCCGGCACCCCGCCTCCGGTCCTGCATCCGGAGAAACCCTTCGCGGGCACCTTCCTGCTCGACGGGTTCGCAACCCCCGAGTGGCCAGACTTCTCCCTCCTGACCCTGAGCCTTCCGCCCGAGGAGATCGGTGACGAGCTCGTCGAACGCGAGATGCTCGATCAGCGACTCGACGCGGGTGAGCGATCCCCCCTCGACGAACCGCTCGCCCCCGACGACGAGTGCGATCTCTCCGTCACCCTCCATCTGCCGGAATCTCCCGAGCCGGTGGTGGTGGTGCCTCGCCGCACGGTGCGGGTGCCGCCCGCGGGCCACCCGCTGAACGCCGGGGGGATCCTCCTTCCCGGGGGCGACGCCCTCGCCGGGCACCGGGCGGGTGACGAGGTCGCCTTCGAGACCACCCTGCCCGCCACGCTCCCTTCCCCGGAGATGCACGGCCGCACCGCCGAGGCTCGGACGACCATTCACGAGACCCGGCGCATCACCCCCGCGTCCGAGGAGCAGGTGGTCGCCCGCTACGGCTCGCCGAGCGGCGAGGTGCTCCGCATGCAGATCCGCTTCGCCCTGCAGCAGCGTCGCCACGACGACCGAAGACAGGCGGCCGTCGATCAGATCTTCGCCCAGCTCGTTCAGCTGGTGCCGATCGAGATCCCGCCGCATGTGATCGAGGTGCTGATCGATCGTCGAGTGCGGGTGGTGACCGCCGAGCTCGAACAGCAGGGGCTCAGCGGCGACGACCTTGCGGAACGGCTCGAAGGCGTGCGGCGGCGGGTCACCGACACCGCCCCGATGTTCGCCCGACGCCGCGTCCTCGGCATGCTGCTTCGGAATCACTTCGATGTCACCTTCAGCGAGGAGGACATCCTCGCCGAGATCCGGCGCCTGGCCGGCCTGCAGGGCCGACGGCCCGAGGAACTCCGACAGGAGATGGTCGAGTCGGGCGGCATCGAGCCGCTGCGGGATCGCATGATCGACGGCCGCATCGCGGATCGGATCCTGCCGCAGGCGACGCTGCTGTAGGGGTGGAGGAGACCGGAGACGGGAGACCGGTGAATCCGGAGCACGGACTCAACAGGTACGGCGGCGGCCAAGGTGAAGGCCTCGACCGTGACCGGAGATGCCGTCGGGGTCGAAGGTCCACCGCAGTCCGGCGGCGATGAACGCCTCGCCGATCTCGTCCACCGAGAAGATCCCGAGCTCGTGACGCTCCCGCCGATGCTCGACGCCGTCCGCATCGGCGGCGAGATAGTGGAACTCCAGTTCGAGCCGACGGCCGTGGACCCTCGGGACGTCCATCCGCACCACCTTGAGATCGACATGGTCGGCGAAGACCGCGTGCGGCCGACCATCGGAGACCATCTCGGGCGTGATGAACGGTTCGACCACGAGCACGCCGTCGCGTGACAGGCAGCGGGCCATCGAGGCGATCGCCTCGGCGAGCGAGTCGAGATCGACCATGTAGGCGATCGCCGAGAACAGGCACGTCACCACGTCGAAGGGCGCCCCCAGCCCGCCGGGGTCGAGGGTTCGCATGTCGCCCTCGACGAGCACGGTGCCCGGACACCGGTCGGCGGCGATGTCGAGCATCGCCGGATCCACGTCCACCCCGACCGACTCGAAATCGGACAGGCGCGCGAGATGCTGCCCGGTGCCGCAGGCGACATCGAGGATGCGGGGCGGGCGACCGAGCGTCGCGGCATCGATGCCGTCTCGCCGCAGAAGATCACGGAGCCGTCGGACCTCCTCGGCGTAGTCCTTGCCCTGCGCCGCGTAGACGAGGTCGTACCACGCCTGCGACACGCTGAACGTGTTGAACAGGTCGGAACGCTCGGACATGGCCTGCCTCCGCTGAATTGGGACGCGAAGCCGCATCCGCGCAGGATCGAGGGGCCACCGCACCACCCGGGGCGGTCGTCAGGATACGACGAACCGGGCGACATGCGAAGGGTCGCACATCGCCCGGTGGAGGGTTCGATTCAGGTCGGGACTCGGGGGCTCCGGGGGACTCAGGGCGCCGGATCGTCCGGGCACTTCAGGTCCCAGGCGGCGCAGAAGAGTCCGAGGTCCACGCCGTCCACCTCGCCGTCGAGGTCGAGGTCGCCGGGACAGCCGAACTCCCCGTTCGGGCACGGGCCCCAATGAACGAAGAGGAGTCCGAGATCGGCGCCGTCCACGACGCCATCGGCGTTCAGGTCCGCGGTGCAGTCGCCGATCTCGCACGCGTCGATGATCCCGTCACCATCCTCGTCCAGTTCGGGGTTCTCGAGGATGTCGAGCGAGTCGTCCAGGCCGTTCTCGTTGCAGTCCACGATGGCCGTGATGTCGATCGCGTAGACCGCGCCCGACAGGAGCGCCGCGTCGTCGGCCTCGGGCGCCCCGGCGAAGAGACGGTTCCCCGCCACCGCCGCCGACGATCCGAACGCGTCTCCGGGCCGGAGATCCGCGGGCTGCTCCTGAGTGCGGAGGCTCCATTCGATGCTGTCGAACTCGCGGGCGAATACCGCCACGGCGCCGATGTCCTCGAGCACGATCGTCTGGCCCTCGATCACGATCGCTCGATCGCGACCGGGAACGCCGACCACGGCGAAGGTCTCGTTGATCGCGACCGACTGCCCCGCGAGGTCGCCTTCCGCATTCTGGTACTCGAGGACATCGCCTTCGTCGAGTTCCGCACCGATCACGCGGTAGGTGATGGCGGCGCCCCGATCGCCGTTGGCGCCCGGCGCGCCCGCGATCGCGTCCTCGCCATTGATCGCAACCGAGGAGCCGAGCAGCCCGTTCTGCCAGTTGCCGCTCATCACGCCGCCGGGGAGGGTGGTCCACTCGCCGTCGACTTCGACGAAGCCGAACGGATGCACATGGCCGTAGCCGAAGAGCTCGCGCGGCGCCCCGATCAGCAGCACGGTGTAGCCGCTGGGCTGGACGGCGGCCGCGAGCGATGTCCCGAACCGACCACCGTTGCCGGCCGGATCGTCCTCGCCCTGCTGCGGCCAGGGAGACCCGTCGTCGCCCTCGATCACGGTCACGAGCTCGAACAGGTCGCCCATGCGGCGGTAGACCCAGACCGCGCCCTCGTTCGTGTTGGTGCCCGACCCGGTCTCCCGACGCGGGGCCCCCACCGCCACCAGATCGCCTGCGACCGCCACCGAGCTGCCGAAGAAGTCGTACGCCGCGAGGTCGTCGGGCTGCAGGACCTGCATCCGGCAGAAGCCGCCCTCCCCGTCGCCGATCCAGACCGACGCCGCTCCCGCCAGCGGGATGTCCTCGATGATCTCGTCGGTGTCGGGGTCCCGCACGATGCGGTGCGTGTACGGGGCGCCGACCACGAGCAGATCCTCGTGCATCGCCACCGAATGACCGAAGAGGTCGCCCTCGGCGAGATCGCTCGGCGTCAGCTTGCCGATCTGCGACCAGCCGACCGGCTCATCGTCGGGTTCCTCCACCGGATCGGCGAAGATCATGACGCTGCCCGCGTCCTCCTCGGCCACATTGTGGCCACTGGCACCGGCGGCGAGCAGGAAGCCGTTGGTGGCGACGGAGGTTCCGAAGAAGTCGGCGTCGCCGAGTCCGGCCGCCACCAGCCGCCCGCTCTCCGCCGCCTCCGCGAGACTCTCGCAGCGATACCGCGCGGTTCCCGGCATGGTGGCGCGGATCACCGCGGCGTTGTCGGCCCAGCGGCCGTCCGGATCGTCCTCGGGGCTGCCGGTGGCGATCCCCTGAAACTCGATATCGGGGTTCGAGAAGTACGGAATCCGCTGCGCGGAGGCACCATTGGTCTTGCTGTACGCCATCACCGTGCAGACGCAGGCCGGCACCTCGGTCTCCACGACGAACCGCCACCCGTGGTTGAAACTCGGGAAGGGCGTGTCCGGCCCCGTGGCGTCGG
>JAUIHC010000184.1 GCA_030432455.1 Phycisphaerae bacterium
CCGCAGCCACATGCGGGGCCGCGACCTCGCGGCGGAGACGAAGCGGATCTGCTCGATCGGATCGGTGACGCCCGACGCGTGGATGCGCGAAGCGGTCGGCGGCCCACTCTCACCGACGCCGCTCGTGAAGGACTGCGCCACCGCGGTCAAGGCGCTGAGCGAGTAGAGAGTCGAAAGTAGAGAGTGGAGAGTGGAGAGTGGATGTTCGCACACGAAGACGGGCCGCTCCCTTGGGAGCGGCCCGTGTCTTTCGGTCGTGTGGACGTTCTCGCGTGCGGTCAGGCGGAGAAGCTTGATCCGCAGCCGCAGCTCGAGGTGGCGTTGGGGTTGTTGAAGACGAACCCGCGGCCCATGATCTCGTCCTTGAAGTCGATCGTGGTGCCGTTGAGATAGAGGTACGACTTCGGATCGCAGACCACGCGGACGGTGAACGCCTCGCCGGTCTCCCCCTCGTCGCCGGTCGCGACCGCAGTGCCGCCCTCGGAGGCGCTCCCGGCCGCCGACTTCGCGGGACGACGGTGGTAGGTGAACTCCCAGAGCTCGTCGGAGTCCTTCTGCACCTCGGTGAGGTCGAGGAGGTAGCTGAAGCCGCTGCAGCCCCCGCCCTTCACGCCGACGCGAAGTCGGATCTTCTCGGGGTCGAGGTCCTGCTGGCGGATGATTGCGTCGATCTCGCGGGCGGCGGTTTCGGTGACGTTCACGGACATGGTTGAACTCCTGGGATAGCCGGCGTCGAGGCTCAGTGGGCGTGGGCGTGATCGGCCTCGACCGCCATGCCGTTCTTCTGCTTGTAGTCGTTGATCGCGGTGCGGATCGAGTCCTCGGCGAGCACCGAACAGTGGATCTTGACCGGCGGGAGCGCGAGCTCCTCGACGATCTGGGTGTTGCGGATCTTCAGGGCCTCGTCGACCGACTTGCCCTTGATCCATTCGGTGGCGAGCGACGAACTCGCGATCGCCGAGCCGCAGCCGAAGCACTTGAACTTCGCGTCCTCGATGACGCCGTCGTCGCCGACCTTGATCTGCAGCTGCATGACATCGCCGCACTCGGGGGCGCCGACGATGCCGACCCCGACATCCTTCCGCTCCTTCACCTCGGTCGAGGTGCCGAAGGAGCCGACGTTCCGGGGGTTGTCGTAGTGGTCGTTGACCTTCTCGCTGTACGCCATGGCGTGGAATCTCCAGTCGGGAGCGGGGCGTCAGTGCGCCTGCCACTCGATGGTGTTGATGTCGATGCCTTCCTGGTGGAGGTCGTAGAGCGGGCTGAGCCGCCGCAGATGCTCGACCGCCTTCACGATGCCCTCGATCGCGATCTCGACGTCCTCCTCGGTGCTGAACCGACCGAGCGAGAGACGCAGCGACGAGTGGGCGAGATCGTCGCCGAGACCGAGGCCCTTGAGCACGTAGCTCGGCTCGAGGCTGGCGCTGGTGCACGCCGAGCCGCTGGAGCAGGCGATGTCCTTGATGCCCATCATGAGCGACTCGCCCTCGACGAAGCCGAAGGAGATGTTCGTGAGGTGCGGGAGTCGGCGGTCGGCATGGCCGTTCACCGCCACGACGTCCATGCGGCTGGAGAGCTCGGTCTCGAGGCGGCGACGCAGGCCGAGCAGACGCTCGCGTTCGGTCTCCATCTCCTCGGCACAGATGGCGCAGGCGGCGCCCATGCCGACGATGCCGGTCACATTGAGGGTGCCGGATCGCATGCCCCGCTCGTGACCGCCGCCGTCCATCTGGGCCTGCAGGCGGACCCGCGGCTTGCGACGACGGACGTAGAGGGCGCCGACGCCCTTGGGACCGTAGATCTTGTGACCCGACCACGACAGGAGATCGATGTTGTCGCGGTCCACATCGGTCGGCATCTTGCCGACCCACTGTGTCGCGTCGGTGTGGAAGACCACGCCCTTCTCGCGACAGACGGCACCGATCTCGGGGACCTCGTTGATGGTGCCGACCTCGTTGTTGGCCCACATGATGGTGACGAGGATCGTGTCGTCCCGCATCGCGTTGCGGACCATCTCGGCGGTGATGATGCCGTCGGTGCCCGGCTCCAGCCAGGTGACCTCGAAGCCTTCACGCTCGAGTCGCTTGACCGGATCGAGAACCGCCTTGTGCTCGATGATCGCGGTGATGATGTGTCCCCGACCGGTCGAACCCAGCGGTGCCTTCGCGTACATCTGCGCGGCACCCTTGATCGCGAGGTTGTTGCTCTCGGTGGCGCCGCTGGTCCAGATGATCTCTTTGGGGCCGGCGCCGATGAGGGAGGCGGCCTGCTCGCGGGCGGCGTCCACCGCGGCTTCGGACTCCCAGCCGTACATGTGGTTCCGGCTTCCGGGGTTGCCGTAGACCTCGGTGAAGTACGGCAGCATGGCCTCGACGACCCGCGGATCGGTGCGGGTGGTCGCGGCATTGTCCATGTAGATCGGGCGATTCACGACGACGGGACTCCGTTCGACGACGCGGCCAGAGAGGCCGTGGGGACTGGGGCTCCGATCCCGCGACCGCACGGGAACCCGAGCGGTCGTTCGCTGAATCCCGGACGCGGGATGCGGGATTTGAGACTGAGTCTCAGTATACCCGGTCGGCCCCTCGAATTCCCACTGGCGGAGAGGGTGTTCCGCCCGACGCACGAGCCCGTGCGTTCCGTCCGTACACTCTGCCCGCGCATGACCCGCCCCATCGTCATCCACGATCCTGCCGATCTCGCCCCGTACGCACACGGGATGTTCGTCCCCACCATGGGCGCCCTGCACGACGGGCATCTCTCGCTCATCCGGCAGGCCCGGACCCACGGCGGACCGGTGATCGCGAGCGTCTTCGTCAATCCCACGCAGTTCGCCCCCGGCGAGGACTTCGATGCCTATCCCCGCGGACTCGATCGCGATCTCGAGCTCGCCGGGTCGGCCGGTTGCGACGTCGTCTACGCCCCCAACGCGACCACGATGTACCCCGAAGGTCCCGAGGCCGCGGTGACGGCGGCGGCGGCATGTGCGCTGCCCGAGGTCGCGGTGCGACCCCGCCTCGAGGACGCCGACCGCCCGCGGTTCTTCGGCGGGGTCTGCCTCGTGGTCACGCGGCTTCTCCAGCACGTCCGCCCGACCGTGGCGATCTTCGGCGAGAAGGACTGGCAGCAGCTGCAGGTCGTGACCGCGATGGCCGCGGCCGACCCGGACCTCGCGTCGATCCGCATCGAACCCGGCCCGCTCGTGCGGGATCCCGACGGACTGGCGATGTCCAGCCGCAACACGAGGATCCCCGCCGAGCTCCGCGACCTCGCCCTCGGTGTCCCCCGGGCACTCCAGTGCGCCCATGCCGCCCAGCATCCCGAGACCGCCGAGCGGCTCATGCGGGAGACGCTCGAGGCCCACGACCTCGAGGTGGACTACGCCGTCGTGCGCGATCCCGCGACCTTGCGTCCGGTCACGGACTTCGCCCGCCCGACCCGGGCCCTGATCGCGGCGCGGCTTCGCTGGGACGACGATTCGGTGCGACTCATCGACAACGCCCCGATGACGGTGTGGCGTTGACGCGGGGCCCGCACCGACGGCCGTTCACCCGTCTGGCGATGATCGTCACGGTCGGCCTGCTCGGCGGGTGCGCCGTGAAGACGCCGGGCGTGCCCACCATCGCCCCTCCGGACCTCGTGGTCACCAACCCGATTCCCGGCCCCGCCTGGAAGTCGCCCGATCCGATCGACCCGGACGCTCGGCAGCCCCGCGGCTTCGCGGTGCTCGACCCGGATCGCCGCCCCCTGTGCCTCGACCGATGCGAGAACGGGATGCACGCGGAGATCTGGCGGCCGTCCGGCCCGCTGCCGACCTCGGCGTTCGCCATGATCGATGCGTCGCGGATCGCCGGCATCGAACCGTGGATCGCCGTGCTGGAGCTTGCCCCGGACGATCCTGCCCGCGACCTCGACGTGCCCCCGCGGCGGGCGGTGGATGGCGTGCTCGCGCGCCCCGCCGTCGAGCCGTCGCGCGGGCTCGCGATCATTCTCGGAAGCCTCGCTCGACTGAATCCGCCCGAACAGTGGCTGGTGGCCGAGTTCCTCTCCCGCGGGTGGACGGTTCTGGTGTCCTCGCCCCCGGTCTGCGCCCCCGACGACCGCACCGACGGCGTCACCACGCTCGCCCCCGGCATCGATCCGGAAGGGGCCGGACGCCTCCTCGCCGCGGAGGTGGACGCAGGTCTCGGCGTGTGGCGCGACGGCCTCCGGGACCTCGTCGCGCGACTGGAGTCCCGGGGGAGCCTCCCGGATGGCCCGACCGTGCTCGTCGGCGCGAGCAGCGGTGCCCTCGCGGCGCCCGTGATCTCGGACGGGCTGCGCCGGATCCGTCCGGTCGATGCGATCGCCCTCATCGCGGGCGGGGCCTCCCCCCCCGAGATCCTCGCCCGGACCACGCTGGCCGACGAGGACCTCCGGGTGGATCGGCGCGGACCGCGGGTGGACGACCTCGATCTCCCGAGATTCGTGTCGTCCTTCGAGACGGCCAGCCGCCTGCAGTCCCCGGATGCGGAAGCGGCCGCCGCGGCTCGGCTGGCCGGGCTGCCGGTGCTCGTTCTGGAATCGGGCTTCGATTCGGCGATTCCGGAATCCGCCCGACAGCGGCTGCGGACGTTGTTTCCGAACGCCGAACACTGGTGGTATCCGCTCGGCCACTACGGCCTCTTCGTCGCCCTCTCGACCGAGGCGGCACCGCTCGTGGACTGGATGGACGCCGCGGTTCGCGACGATTCGGAGCTCGTCGGTCGGCGATCGTCCGGAGAGGTCGTACCATAGAGGCTCGCGATCGGGATGCCGGTCGCCGTTCGGTCCACCAGGAAAGGAACCCAGATGCGTCGAATCCTCGCGATGACCCTCGGAGCCGGCATGGTGTTCGGCGCGGCGACGACCGCGATCGCCGCCCGCTCCGCCGCGCCCGTCTCCGTCCTCCCGGCCGGAGACGAGGACGAGGATCGCTGGAAGGATCGTCTCCCCGCCGAGGATCGATCCGCGATCGATGCGGGGGTCGGGTACGCCGCGCCGGACTTCGCCGAGGACGTTCAGTGGATCCACGGGCGGAAGCCCGGCGACGCCATGAAGGACCTCCGCGGCAAGGTGATCGTGATCCAGACCTGGACCAGCGGATCGTCCGCCGGACGAGCGGAGATCCGTCGCCTGCAGAAGGTGCTCGACGGCATCGACGCGAAGGCCGCGGACATCGTGCCGATCATGCTCCACACCCCCGAGGACTCCGAGAACGCCGAGACCTACTGCACGCGTGCCGATCCCGCCTTCCCTGTCGCGCTCGATCCCAGCGGTGCGACCTGCGATCTCTACGGCGCCTTCGAGCGACCGGTGAACATCGTCATCGATCGGCAGGGCACCGTCCGCTACGGCGGACTCAACGACCGCGGCCTCCGCTCGGCGCTGGAGAAGGTGCTCGCCGAGAAGTACGACGACTCGAAGGAACCCGAACCCCGCCCGACGCCGGACGCGATGGCGACCAGCGGCACCGGTACATGGCCGGCGATCGTCGGCTCGGTCGGCAGCGCCGCGGACCTTCGCGGACGCCCCGCCCCGCAGGCGGCGGTGGACACCTGGATCACCCCGCAGCCCGACACCCGCGGCAAGGTCGTCATCGTGGACTTCTGGGCGACCTGGTGCGGGCCGTGCGTCCGGGCCATCCCGCACATGAACGAGATCGCCAACACCTTCCGCGGCAAGGTCGAATGCGTCGGCCTCTCCGACGAGAGCCAGTCGGCGTTCACCAACGGACTGCAGCGGGCGAAGCTCGGTCCGCAGAGCTTCGCCTACAACCTCGCCCTCGACCCGCAGGGTCGGATGAAGGGCGCGTTCCAGGTCCGCGGCATCCCGCATGTCGCGGTGATGTCCACCGACTGGGTCGTCCGCTGGCAGGGGCACCCCAGCGCCCTCACCGAGCAGATCGTCCGACAGATCGTCGATGCCGACCCCGGCGTCGGCGGCAACGCGGCCACCGGCCCGGCCCAGGCCGGCCGACCGCCGGCCCGCTGGGCGAGGAGCCGCGGGTGATCGGGGCGCCTTCGGCGAGCGGAGGCGATCAGGAGTGAGGTGAGCAGGAGACGCTGGGGTCGCGCGGTCGCCGAACGCTCAGCGATCGCGATCGACCACGGCGTCCGCGAGGTCGCGAAGCAGGTCGCCGGTGTCGCCGAAGTCACAGCCGGCGATCGCCTCGGTGCCGACTCGCACCTGGGAGACCGCGAACTCCAGTGACCGCTCGATCGCGTCGCCGGTCTGCAGCAGCCGCAGCACGCCCTCGGCAT
>JAUIHC010000185.1 GCA_030432455.1 Phycisphaerae bacterium
CCCGAAGAGGCGGCCTTCACGCGGTCGGGCGGGGGGCGATTCGTCGATCTTCTCCGTCGCGTGGGCAGTCTCGGGCCGATCGACCCGCCGCCGGTGGACGGTCGCCACCCGGTCGATCTCCTGACCGCGATTCAGCCGCCTCGATCGTGGCTGGCGGCCCATGTGAACTACCTTGCCGAGCCGGATGAGCCAGAGGAGATCGTCGAGGGCCGCGCTGGCGCTCTTCGGGATCACGACATCACCGTCGTCTGGTGCCCGCGGGCGGCGAGGTTCCTCGGACACCCGCGAGCCGGGCGAGGGGAGCATCCGTGGCGATTCCTCCGGTCGCGTGGCGTGCGGGTCGCGCTGGGCACCGACGGGCGGCCGTGCCTGGAGCGAGGCGATCGACTCACGACCCTCGACGACGTCCGTCTGATCGTCGGCGAGGGCGTCGAACCGACCACGGCGATCGCCATGGCCACGGTGGACGCCGCGGTCGGGCTCGGGCTCGATCCCGCGGCGGTTCGGTTCCGCGACGGCGCCGGTGCCGGGCTGCTGGGGCTTCCGATCGGGGCGGGTGAGGTCGTCGCGGGCCTCGTCGCGACCGAGGCGACTCCGCACTGGATCCTCCCGCTTCGCGCCGAGGCGTTCGGCTCGCCGGGCGGTCGGGCGTCGTGATCGGGGCGTGGACGCCGGAATCCGCCGGGCGACCGTGCTAGCATCCGGTCCATGTCGTCGTCGCCCTCGGAATCCCCCTCGCCGGACACCGCCGCGGTCTGGAGCCGGACCTATCCCCCGGAGGCGTTCGCGTTCGTCTCCGACGGACTCGGGCACACCGCCTCTCTGGTCCACGGCGCGTCCTCCGAATTCGTGCCCGTCACCGACGACGGTCGCCATGTCGATGGCCGGCAGCTGTGCGAGGGGCTTCGGGACTTCGCGATCCGGCGGTTCGGCCTGCTCGCCCCGGCGGTCCTGAGTCACTGGAACATCCATCGCACCGACGATTTCGGACGGATGGTGTTCGCGATGATCGCCGACAACAAGCTCAAGAAGAACGACGACGATCGGATCGAGGACTTCTTCGGGGTCTACGACTTCGCGACCGCCTTCTCCGATCGGGCGATCATCGACGCGCTCAAGGCCATCCGCGACGAGGATCGCGAGGGCTGATCGGCTCGTCGCCCGGACCACCCGTCATGACCACTCCCGATTCCGGCGCCGGGAACGCCCCGCAGGATCCGACGCCGGACCCCGGTCTCACTCGCGTGCACGTCTGGCGGATCCAGGCCGTCCGGGATGTCCTGCTGATCCTCGCGGTGCTGGCGGTGCTGCGCCTCGGCTACGAGATGAGCGCCATCACGGTGCCGCTGCTGATCGCCCTCGGACTCGCCTATCTGTTCGAGCCGGTGATCGCGATGATGCAGGCGCGATGGCGATGGCGACGCACGACGGCCGTGTCGGTGATCCTCGCCCTGTTCATCGGGGCCGTGGTCCTCGTGGTCGTGCCGGTGTCGTTCGTGGTGATCGGGCAGACGGCGTCGTTCGTGAAGAACGCGGCGAGCGGGAAGTACGCGGATGCGTTCGACAAGGGGCTCGCGCTGCTCCCCGAGGAGACCCGCCATGATGTCGAGTCGGCTCGCGACTGGCTGGAGGAGACGCTCCCCTGGTCGGCCCGGATCTTCGGTGACGACGTCCCCGGACCGAGCCCGAGCCCGGAGCCGACGACAGCCGGCGATCCCGACACGGTCGCGGGCGCTGCGGCAACCTCAGCCGGTGTCGGCGAGACGGGGGGCGCGTCCTCGGGAGACCCGATGGCGGGGGCCGCGACCGCGATCCCCGACGAGGCGGCACTCCAACGCCTCATCTCGGCCGAGGTCACTCGTCAACTGGCGGCCGCGGATCGAGACCCGCTGGCTCCGTTGCTCGACCCCTCGGAGACCGCGGCCGACGATGGTCGATGGTCGTTCGGGTCCTCGGCGGTCGATGTCCTCGGGGCCGGCGCCCGTCGCCTCTGGGGGCTCGCCCTCGGCGTGATCGAACTCGGTCTGCTCGTCTTCCTCGTGCCGTTCTACTTCTTCTTCTTCGCCGTCTCGTACCCGCTGGTCGTGCGGTTCGTCCGCGAACTGGTGCCGCACGAGCATCGCGACGAGGTGTTCCGGCTGGTCGAGGCCATGGACCGCGCGGTCTCGGGATTCGTGCGGGGCCGACTGGTGATCAGTGCGATCCTCGGGACCGTGTTCGCGATCGGCTGGCTGATCGTGGGCGTGCCGTACTCGCTCGCGCTCGGTCTGGTGGTCGGCATCTTCTGTGCGGTGCCGTACCTCTCGGTCGTCGGCGTGCCGGTGGCGATCGGACTGCTGATGGTCGATCAGGTCTCGCTGCCCGAGGCCGAGCGGTATGCGTGGTGGGGGATCCTGCTCTGGCCGACGCTGGTCTACGGCGTCGGTCAGACGCTCGACGACTGGGTGCTGACGCCGATGATCCAGGGCAAGGCGACGGATCTCGATCCGGTGTCGATCGTGGTCGCGGTGCTTGCGGGCGGATCGCTCGCCGGGGTCTACGGCATGCTGCTCGCGGTGCCCGCCGCGGCCTGCGTGAAGATCCTCATCCGCGAGGTCGTGATGCCGAGAATCCGGGCGTGGAGCGAGGGACGGGCCCGCGATCCGCTGCCCGGCGGCTGAGCGGACCCTGCGGGTCTCAGCGCCGCTTCTTCCGCTGCTTGTAACCGCTCTTGATGCTCTGGGTTCGGGTCGAGCCCTTGCCACCGAGACCCGGGAAGCCGCCCATGCCCGGCATCCCGCCGCCGGTCATCTGCCTGGCGGCGGCGAGGCGACCCTTCATGCCCATGCCCGCGACCTGCTGAGTCATCTTCTGCACCGCCTCGAACTGCTTGACGAGCCGATTGACCTCGTTGGGCTGGGTGCCCGAGCCCTTGGCGACCCGCCGCGCCCGACTCTTGTCGAGCGTCTTGACGTCGTCCCGCTCGCCGGGCGTCATCGAATGCACGATGCCCTCGAGTCGGTCGAGCTGCTTCTCGTCGATGTCCACATCCTTGAGCGCGCTCCCGACCCCGGGCAGCATGCCGAGAATCTGCTTCATCGGGCCGAGCCGACGGATCGTCCGCATCTGCTTGAGGAAGTCGTCCATGGAGAGGCGGCCCTGCGCGAGCTTCTCGGCCATCGCCTCCGCCTCGGACTCGTCCACTTCGGCGCGGGCCTTCTCGACGAGGCTCACCACGTCGCCCATCCCGAGGATGCGACCGGCGATCCGCTCGGGGTGGAACTCCTCCAGCGCGTCGCTGCGCTCGCCGACGCCGATGAACTTGATCGGGGCCCCGGTGACCTGTCGCACGGACAACGCGGCGCCGCCGCGGGTGTCGGAGTCGAACTTGGTCAGGATGATGCCGTCCACCGCGAGCCGGTCGTGGAACGCCTTCGCGCTGTTGACGGCGTCCTGACCGGTCATCGCATCGACCACCAGCAGGATCTGGTGCGGTCGGACCGCGGTGTCCACGGCCTCGAGCTCCTTCATGAGCTCGTCGTTCACATGGAGGCGCCCCGCGGTGTCGAGGATGACGACGTCGAATCCCTCGCTGCGGGCCCGCTCGACGCCGCGTCGGCAGACCGCGACCGCGGCACCGACCGCCTTGCCGTACTCGGCGCACTGTTCCGGCTCGCCGTGGAACGCGACGGTGCCATCGCCCGCTCCGGCGGACTCGACGCCCTCGGCCACCAGTCGAAGCTGCTCGACCGCGGCCGGCCGCTGCAGGTCGGCCGCCACCACCAGCACCCGCTTGCCGCGTTGCCGCAGATAGCCCGCGAGCTTGCCGCAGGTGGTGGTCTTGCCGCTGCCCTGCAGTCCGCAGAGCATCACCACGGTCGGTCCGGGGTCCACGAGCATCAGGTGGGAATCGACCGGCCCCATGAGCTCGACGAGGCGGCGGTGGACGATCTCCACCATCTGCTGGCCGGGCTTGAGGCTCTCCAGGACCTTCTCGCCGAGGGCGTCCTGAAGGACGTCGTCGCAGAATCCCTTCACGACGTCGTAGTGGACGTCCGCCTCGAGGAGCGCCGTGCGGACGTCCCGCATCGCGTCACGCACGTTGGACTCTGAGATCCGGCCGCGTCCCGAGAGCGAGCGGAGGGCGCCGTTGAGGCGATCGGAGAGGGCGTCGAGCATCGTGAGGCCTGGGGTGCGTGGATCCGCGACCGGCTCGATCGCGTGAAACCACCGAGTATACCGGTCCGGACGCTTGACCC
This sequence comes from Phycisphaerae bacterium, assembly GCA_030432455.1. GTDB lineage: Bacteria > Planctomycetota > Phycisphaerae > Phycisphaerales > SM1A02. Next base: position 4,239 of record JAUIHC010000185.1, read on the forward strand.
ACCGGGTGTGACGCGGTGACTATTGACGCGTGCGCCGTGCCGGCGACACCAGACAGGGGGTCGATCATGCCGCGTTCCAGTCCTTTCCGTCCGCTCGTCTCGCGTGGGCCGCTTCGCGCTGCGCTGCTCGCGGTTCTCGTCGCCGTGCTCTCGCCCCGTGCCGTCGCGCAATCCGGCCTCGGGCAGGGGGCGGCGACCCGGCCCGACACGATGGCGGTCACGCCGGTCGAGAGTCCGGTCTCGGTGGCGGATGCCGCTGATCGCGCGGGAGTCGGCCCGGGTCTCGTGCGGATGGAGTCGCTGCTCGGGGAACGGCTCGGCACCGCCCTGGCCGCGACCCGCAAGTTCACGATGGTCGCACGCTCGAGGCTCGATGCGGTCTTCGCGGAACAGGCCTTCGCCGCGAGCGGCTTCGTGAACGTGCGTGATCCGTCGGCCGCGAAGGCGATGGAGATCGCCGGCGTGCGATGGCTCGCGGTGCCGCGGATCGTCGACTTCGAGGACGCGGTGCGGACCCGACGATTCGCCGGGATCGATCGCGAGGTCTCGCGGCGCACCATTCGAGTGGCGATCTCGGTCGATGTCCTCGATTCGACCAGCGGCGTCGTCGGCGAGACCACGACCGTGACCGTCGAGGCGACCGACACCGCCGATGAGAACCTCCAGGCTCGTCCCGAGGGTTCGGACCCGACGTCGCGCCTCCTCGACCAACTTGCCACCGAGGCCGCCGATCAGGTCGCCTGTCGTCTGTTGGATGTCGCGTATCCCGCGACCGTCGTCGCGACGAACGGTTCGGTCATCACCATCAACCGCGGATCCGGCGGGTGTCTGGCCGTCGATCAGGTCTGGATCGCCACTCGTCGGGGCGATGTGATCGTCGACCCGGACACCGGAGAGGTGCTGGGCTTCGACGAGGCCGACACCGGGGCGGTTCGGATCACCCGCGTCGAGGCGAGGCTCGCGCGGGCCACCGTGCTCGCGGGAGCCGTCGGTCGTGACGACGTGCTTCGTCCACTGTCCGACGGGGCGTCGATCGACGATCTGGTCTTCGGCGGTGCGGTCGGCCAGGGCGGACATGGTGCCGCGTCGCGGCCCGCGACCCCGGCTCGCCCCGCGGACGGCACCGCCGGTCGCGAGCGATCCGCGGACGTCTCGGCGGAGCTTGCGGGGCTGGGCCCCGTCGCGGTGGTCGTGACCGGATCCGGCATCGCGGACGAGGTGCGTCGGGCGATGCAGGCCGAGGTCGTCGGGGCCACCGGCGCCGCGGGACTGCGGGCGGTCGCGCCGGGTGATGTCGTCGCGGCGGACGGGAGCGACGCGAGTCTGCTTCGGATGGCCGAGGCGGTCGGTGCTCGCTGGATGCTCGTGGTGGCGATCGGCAGTGCCGACGGGAGGACCTCGGATGCCGTCGTCGGACAGGATCGCTTCCGCGCGGCGGAGCGTTCGGTTCGCGGCAGCTGGCGACTGGTCGCGGCCACCGACGCCGCGGCGATCGCGGGCGACGTCTTCGACGGCAGCGCCAGGACGATGGTGGGATCCGGGGGCTCGGAGGTCTCCGTCGATGTGACCCGCCCGCTTGAACGCGAGGCGGCCTCGAACGCGGCGGCGGACATCGCCCGAAGCCTCGCCGCCGCTGCGGGAACGATCGCCCTCGCCGCCGACGGTGCCATGGCCGATGCCCGCGAGGGGCATCTGCGAATCGAGGCGGTGCTCGATGGACTGGCCGTTCCGGACATCGTGCCCGGGCCCGACGGCGGGTGGATCGTGCAGGCGACGCAGCTCCCGCTCCTCGCGGGCGGGGCCGAGGTGGCACTCGACGGATTCGTGGTCGGCTCCACGCCCTGCACGGTGACCACCACGGTCGGTCCGCACCGGCTGCGGATCACGCGGCAGGGGATCGAATCGTGGGATCGGCCGGTGCGGGTGCTCGGGCGGCCCGAGTCGGATCCGCAGGTCGTCACGGTCGGGCTTCGTCCGACCGAGGAGGCCAGAACGCAGTTCCTCGAGAGCGGTTCGGTTCTCCAGGCGCTCAAGGCGGG
>JAUIHC010000186.1 GCA_030432455.1 Phycisphaerae bacterium
GAACGAACCTGTGTACGACGAGGACCCCGTCACCACGCCGACGGTCGTGAAGACGCCGTCGTCGCCCTGGACGCCGTCCACCATGGTGGTCACGCCTTCGAAGGTGACCAGGGCCCGCTCGCCGCCCCTGCGATCGGCGAACTGGAGCACCACGATCGCACCGGGATCCATTCCGTCGAGCGAGAACGAGACCGGGCCGGAGCCCTGCCAGTTCGAGAAGAAGTGGTCGCCGGTGAGGGCTCGGACATCGTCGGGGCCGGCGCCGTCGGTGTTGTTCCAGCCGGTGACGTTGGTGAACCCGAAGGTCGCACCGTTGCCGAGATCGATCTGCGGACTCTCGACGATGCCGCAGTTGCTGATCGTCATCGGGACGAAGTCGGTGGCCCCGTCGAACGAGCCGGTGTAGAGCGGGCTCTCGTCGCAGTTGTCGCCGGCGCCCTGGCCGAAATCGATCGCGATGACCTCGACATCGGCGTGGGACTGGCCGACGAGCACGCCGCAGGTCAGGGCCGCGAGCATCGGCACGCGGCGAAGGATGGTGACGAAACCGTGGTTGGTTCTCATGTCTGTGGTTCTCCGTTGGGAAACAGGTCCTCCCCGTGGTCACGGGAACGACCGGGATGGGCGGTGGGGGCCGGGTCCTGCGACCGGTCAGTCCTCCGGTGGCGGACAGGTCGATTCGAGCGGCTCGAACCAGCCGTCGAACCGAAGCGGACCGGGCTCGACCCGACGGTCGATGATGTCGAGCAGGTGTTGCAGCGATCGGCGGCCGAGGAACTCCGCGCTCTGGCAGACACTCGAGAGGCGCGGGACGGTGCCGTATCGCTCGTCCGAGTCGTCGAAACCGATCACCGACAGGTCCTCGGGAATCCGGACGCCCGCTCGCATCGCTTCGGCGCACAGGCCGGTGCCGAGGGCGGGCGTGGTCACGAAGACGGCGGTCGGGCGGTCCGGCAGGTCGAGGATCTGTCGCAGCACGGCGCCGCTGCTCCCGCCGCCGACCGCGTGTCGCAGGATCCATCGATCGTCGCGAGGCAGCCCTTCGTCCTCGAGGAAGCCGAGATAGCTCCGCAGCCGCTGGGCGTGATCGAAGTCGTCCACCGTGTTGAGGGCGATCGCGATCCGGCGATGCCCCAGACGCACGAGATGCTCCAAGGCCCGGCGGACTGCCTGATCGGTGTCGTAGTACGCGCAGCCGACCCGCTCGTGCTCGGTGCGATCGGCGACCAGGACGGTCGGGAAGCCCTCCTGACCCAGTTCGTCGCACATCGGATTGGTCAACGAGGTGGTCCGCACCAGCGCGCCCGCCACGCCCCGTCGGAGAAGCATCTGGCCGAGTGACTCGCCCGGAATCCGCAGCCGCATCGCGTTCACGATCACCAGGTCGTGGTGGGTCTGGTTGAGCTCCTCGGCGATGCCGTGGAGGAGCGACGAGTCGAATCTGGTGCTGAGTGAGGACTGGCCGCGGTAGACGAACGCGATCGATGTCGTGGCTCGACGCGGGGCGCACGGGGTCGAGTCCCGCAACTCGTTGACCGCCTGGAGGACCTTGTCGCGCGACTCGGGGCTGACGTTCGGATGGCTGTTCAGGACGCGGGAGACCGTCCCGATCGAGACGTCGGCAAAGTCGGCGATTTCCCGGATGCTGGGCATGGTGATCCTTGGGACCTCGTGAAAGAAGTTTGGAACATGTTCCAGACTTGTTCAACAGGATAGGTCCCGGCCCGGTGAAGCCAAGCGAGATTCCGGAAAGTTATGACAGATGTCTCGGCGCCGAGACCTGACGACAGGTCCGGGAATCCGAGTGTCGGTCATGGATGGCGGACCGCCGTCGGGCCGGTGGCGAGAGTCGTTCGGCGATCTCCGCGATCCCCGGCCACTGTGTCCAGTCCGAGGGTGCGGGCGGCACGCTCAGGAAGAGTCGGGTGTCGTCGAGCAGGCCGCACGTGCGTCCCTCGCCGCGGTCTCCCCGACGCACCAGTGGCCGTCGAGCCAGAAGACCGCGCGACGGTCCCCCTCGCCCTCAGGATGTGGGGAAGGACGCCGGCCGAGTCGCCGAGGTGGGGCGTGACTCCGGGGCGGGTGGCGAGCGCCGCATGGTGCCGGTCTCGACGAACGCGGTACAGCCCTGGGCTCGGGCGAGGTCCAGGGTCAGGTCACGAGGAATGCCGACGCGGATGTTGCCCACGGGTGATGGCTCCAGAGCGGGAACGTCGTTCCGCCTTCCTCCCGGGGTCTTCCCAGACCCGCCCCGGCCCTGCCGTCGGGCTCGCCATCTCGGCGGGAGTCGGCGTCACATCCTCGACTCGGATCCTGACGGTGCCCGAGTCGTCACGGCGTGGTGGGTATGAAGGGATCACGGTTCTCGTGATCGGACTCACGCCGCGGTGCGACGGGCGGCCAGCCGCAGCGCCTCGCGGGCGTCGTCGGCGGCCTGCCGGAAGAGGCTCGTCAGGCTCGGGTAGTTGAAGCACGCCTGCTCGAACCAGCCGAGCTTCTGACCGGTCGAGATCGCGAACTGCGCGAGGTGGACGAGTTCGGTCGCGTCCTCGCCGACCACCGAGCAGCCGACGATCCGCTCGGTGCCGCGTTCGACGACCAACTTCAGGAGTCCCCGATCGTCGCCGAGCATCCGGCCTCGGGCGTTGCGGCGGTAGGTCGCGCGGCCGACGACCGCGTCGATGCCGGCCTCGCCCGCCTCGTCGAGGGTTCGCCCGACATGGCCGACCGCGGGAATCGTGTAGATGCCCATGGGCACCGTGTCGGCGAGGGCGCGGTCGTCGTCGAGATCGAACATCCGGCACGCGGCCACCCGACCCTGCTCGATGCTGGTCGAGGCGAGCGCGGGGAAGCCGACGACATCACCACCCGCGAAGACCGTGGGGCAGACGGTTCGGTAGTCGGCGTCCACCGCGACGAGGCCGCGGTCGTTCGGCTCGACGCCGACGTTCTCCAGTCCGATCCCGTCCGCGTTGCCCTGCCGACCGAGACTCCAGAGCACGATCGCGGCCTCGATCCGCGAACCGTCGTCGAGTTCGACGACGGCGCCGGTGTCGGTGCCGGTGATCGCGGTCGGCTTGCAGCCGAGTCGCAGGTCGATGCCCGAGGCGTCCATCTCGGCTTCGAGCTGCTCGCGGATCTCGGGGTCGAGGAACCGCATGAGTCCGTGGCGGGGCTCGATGAGCGTGGTCGGAATGCCGAGCTCCGCGAAGATGCACGCATACTCGCTGCCGATGACGCCGCCGCCGACGATGGCGATCGACCGCGGCATGCGATCGAGGGCGAGCAGGCCGTCGGCATCGACGATGGCGGGGTGATCGAAGTCGACCCAGTCGGGACGCGCGGGTCGCGAGCCGGTCGAGACGAGGACGAACGAGGTCTCGACGACCTCGATCGTGCCGTCGGGGCGGGCGATCTCGACGTGGTGATCGTCGAGGATCCGGCCGCGGCCGTGGCGCACTTCGACGCGGGCGCGATCGAGGGTCTCCTCGATGCGATCGTGCTCCTCCATCTGGACGAGCGTGGTGCGGGCCATGAACGCGGCGATCGAGAGGTTCGTGTCGGGGCGGGCATCGACGCCGGGCACGGGGCGTCGTCGGAACGCCGAGCAGACCAGCGCGGTCTCGCGCAGGACCTTGGACGCGATCGTTCCGGTGTTGACCATCGCCCCGCCGGGGCGTCCCGCCGCCTCGACGACGAGGGTGCGGTATCCGGCGAGTCCGGCGGTCACCGCGGCGGTCTCACCCGCGGGGCCGCATCCGATGCAGACGAGGTCGTAGCGCGACATGACCCGAGGATCGGCCGTTGGAGTCGCGCGGTTGAGCGGGGTGGTGCAGGCCGGGGTGAATACCCGCCATCAGCCCTCGTCGTCACCGGTGGCGGATTCCGCCGCGTTCCGACGGGCATTCTCGGACTCGACCTGCCACCGTGCGATGTCTCCAAGAAGGACCCGCGAGACTCCGACCGCGACCAGGCCGCCGAAGATCGCCATGCCCTTGTCGTCGGCGAGGGCGATCCAGACGAGCGAGCCGCCGATGAGAAGGGCGGAGAGGATCCAGAGGAGGGCGGGGGGCATGGGGGAGAGTGGAGAGTGGAGAGTGGAAAGTAGAGAGTGGGGAGGCGGTTTGCGGTGTGTGGTGGCCCGCACATCCCGAACCTCCACGCTCGACTCTCTCCTTTCTACTCTCTTTCACACACCCCCGTCTGCCAGAACACGAACGCCCATCGATCCGCGGCCTCCTCGACCCGGAGCCGCATCGGCTTTCCCTGGCCGTGGCCGCCGTCGCGTTCGACCTGAAGCAGGATCGGTTCCTGAGCCTGATCGCTTCCCGTCGCCCACTGCATCAGCGCCGCCATCTTGCGGGCGTGCAGCGGGTGCACTCGGGTGTCGTTCTCGCCCGCGGTGAAGAGCACCGCGGGGTACCGGCGATCCTTCTCCACGTTGTGGTACGGCGAGTACGCACGAAGCCACGCGAACTGCTCGGCGTCCTCGCTGGAGCCGTACTCGGGCACCCAGAACCTCGCCATCAGGAAGCGGTGATACCGCAGCATGTCGAGCAGCGGCACCTGACTGATCACCGCGCTCCAGAGGCCGGGCCGCTGCGTGACCGCGACGCCCGCGAGCAGGCCGCCGTTGGAGCCGCCCTGCACGACGAGGTGCTCCGGATCGGTCCAACCATCGGCGATGAGCGCCTCGGCGCACGCGTAGAGATCGTCGTAGACGTTCTGCTTCGACTCGAGCATGCCGCCGCGGTGCCACGCCTCGCCGAACTCGCCGCCGCCCCGCAGGTTCGCCACCAGGTAGATGCCACCCGCGTCGTAGAACGGGAAGTTCGTCGAGATGAACGACGGGGTCAGCGAGATGTTGAAGCCGCCGTAGCCGTAGAGCAGCGTCGGATGCGCGGTTCCCGGCTCGAGGTCCTTGCGGTGCACCACGAACATCGGCACCCGCGTCCCGTCCTTCGAGGTCGCGTGCATGCGACGCACCACGACGGATGACGGATCGACCGGCACCTCGGGGCGGGCCCAGATCTCGCCGAGCGTGCCGTCCACGAGATCGCAGGTGTAGATCGTGCGGGGCTCGTTGTAGCTCGTGTACGACACGAACGCCTCGGTCGAATCGGGGTTGGTGGAGATGCCGGCGCTGCCAAGACCGGGCAGGGTGATCGAATCGAACCGCTCGCCTGCGAGGCTCATGCGTTCGAGTCGGGTCGAGGCGTCCTTCTCGTAGGTCAGCACCAGCAGCCCGCGGGCGTAGGACGCGCCTTGCAGCACCGCATCGTCGCGCTCGGGGGCGAGTTCGGTCCAGCGGTCCTGTGACGGGTGCTCGAGATCGACCGTGACGAGTCGGCCGTTCGGGGCGTCCAGCGTCGTGGACATCACCATCCGGTCGCCGACGATCGCCTCGGGCGAGAACTTCGCGTCGAGACCTTCGGCGATGGCCATCCGTTCGACCTTGCCGGTGCGTCGCCAGCTCGGGACATGCACCGCCCAGAGGTCGTTGCGGCTCCAACCATCGGTCAGCCCGAGCAGGATCCAGCGGCCGTCGCGCGACAGGACGCCGTAGGGAATCCGCTGCGGTTCGGTCTGCTCGATGAGGATCGGATCGTGCGTGCGGTGCGTGCCGATCTCGTGCCAGCGGACGACCCGCGAGTACGCGTTCGAGATGTCGGTCAGCATCGAATAGAGGAACGCCGAGTTGTCGGGCGCCCAGCCGCTGAAGTTCACCTTGCCCGAGATCTCGGTCTCGGTCCAGACGCCGTCGGCGGTGCGAAGGACATGCAGGGTGCTGTTCTCGTCGCCCGCGCGGCTGGTGCCGAAGGCGACGAGTTCGCCGTCGGAACTCGGCCGCCACCAGTCGAGCGAGACGAGCCCGTCGGCGTCGAGGGTGTTGGGATCGATGAGAACGCGGTCGCCGTCGGCGCCGGTCCCCGTCTCGCGCGCGAGCAGGATCGACTGGTTCGCCCCGGCGGCCCGCTCGGTATGAAAGAGGTATCGCCCCGCCTCGACCGGCGTCCCGATCGCGGGGACATTCATGAGTTCGCTCAGCCGCTCGACGAGGGCGGGGCGGCAGGGCAGGGCGTGCAGGACCTCTTCGGTGTAGGCGTTCTGGGCGTCGGTCCACGCCCGGACCTCGTCGGACTCCGACTCGAGGGCTTCGAGCCACTGGTACGGATCGACGACCGTCTCGCCGTGGAAGACCTCCTCGACCGGGCGTCGGTCGGTCGCGGGCGGGCCGGCAACGGCGAGCG
>JAUIHC010000187.1 GCA_030432455.1 Phycisphaerae bacterium
CGGCCGGACCGATCGTCGGGCCGGGCATGCCGCAGGCCGCCGGGGCGGTGCTGCAGCGCGAGCGGGAGGCGTTCGCGGCGGCGGAGGTCGAGGACCGATTGTTCGCCGAGAGCGAGTTCGACTTCCGTGGCACCCGACGTCCGTACCGCGTGCGGCTCGGCAACCTCGAGCTCGACTCGGGGTTCGACGAGCACGGTCCGTATGTGCGGGTGGCCTTCGATCTGCCCCGCGGCTCGTACGCCACGGTGGTCCTGCGGGAGATCATCGGCGACGAGGGCGTCGAGGCCCATCGACGGGACCGTCGCGACCGCAAGGCGTTCAGCGGGGACTCGCCCTCCGACACGCCCTCGGCCGAGGGCGGTTGACAGGATCTCCAGCATCGCGGACCGTCCGCGACCATGCCGCTCGATCCCATGACCCCGACCGAGGACATCGATCTCTTCGATCTGGTGATGGCGATCCTCGCGATCGTCGCGCTGTCGCTTGCCGGTCTTCAGCTGTCGCCGCTCGCGCCCCCCGGGTCCGAGTTGTCGAAACTGCTCGATGATCTCGATCTCGGGATCTGCGCGATGTTCTTCGCGGACTTCGTGCGGTCGCTCGTGAAGGCTCCGGAACGCGGGCGGTATCTGCGAGGGTGGGGGGTCTTCGATCTCCTGTCATCGATTCCGGTGGCCGCGATCGGCCCGAATCTCGGCGGGGTCGCCCGAGGTCTGCGACTGGTCCGGCTGATCCGCGTCCTTCGGGTGCTCCGGTCGATGCGGATCCTCGTCCGCATCGGGCGACGCGATCCGTCGGTGGCGCTGCTGGCCGGTCTGATCCTGGCGGGCATCGTGATCTTCATCGGGTGCTGCATCGGGGTGCTCGTGGCCGAGACCGGCGTGAGCGACCTCGGGAGTGCCGACGACGTGCTCTGGTGGGCTGTGGTGACCAGCTCCACCGTGGGCTACGGCGACCTCGCGCCCGAGACCGGGGCCGGGCGGGCCTTCGCGGTCGGCCTCATGGTCGTCGGCATCGGCGCGTTCGCCACGCTCACCAGCACCTTCGGGCTGCTGGTGGGGCGGGTGCGACGCCGCGGTCGCGATCCGATCGACGAGATGATCGAGCGGCTCCAGCGGCTGGAGGAAACGCTGGCGCGGCTGGAACGACGACTCGGTGACGACGATCGATCGCGGGGGTAGGTCGCGGCGATCAGCCGATGCCGCGATCCGCGAGCGCCGCACGGATCTGCGCCGCGGGGTCGCCCGCGTGGTCGATGCGGATCGCATCCCATCCCGATCGAGACGCCGCCTCGACGTTCTCGGGAAGATCGTCGAAGAAGACGATCTCCTCCGGTCGTCGATCGACGAGCACCTCGAAGCGACGGTAGATCGCCTCGTCGGGCTTCACGAGTCCGAGCAGATGCGAGGCGTGCTGGTGACGCAGGGCCCCGACGTTCCCGTACTCCCGGAGCGGACCCCAGTGGTCGTGGCTGGTGTTGGAGAGGCAGGCCGTCTCGATGTCGGCCGCGTGGAGGTCGTGGATGACCGCCGCGGTGCCGTCGTACTCGCCGATCAGCCACGCGGCATCGATCCGGGCGATCTCGTCCGGCGTCCAGACGCCGTCGAGCAGGTCGCTCATGGACCGGTGGAAGTCGGGGCCGTCGAGTTCGCCGCGCTGCAGTCGCATGACCAGCTCGTGCCGCGCCGCGTGATGCTCGGGCCCGGCCTCGAACGGGCGGATCGGAACTCCGGCCGCGACGCACCCCTCGGCCCAGTCCCGGCAGATGCGCACGAGCACGCCTCCGAGGTCGAAGCACACCAGCGGGCGGTCCGTCATCTTCGCATCTCCGTGGGCCCGTTCAGCCGGCGCGTCGCTTCTCTTCGCGACGCCGCCGAAAGAACGCGCGAAGCAGTTCCGCGCACCGCTGCTCCTCGACGCCGCCGATCATCTCGACGCGGTGGTTGAGCCGGGTGTCGGCGGGGATCTCGTAGAGCGTGCAGCAGGCGCCGGCCTTGGGATCGAAGGCGCCGTAGACGAGGCGGCCGAGTCGAGCGTTGACGAGGGCGCCGGCGCACATCGGACACGGCTCCAGCGTCACCGCCATCGAGCAGTCGTCGAGTCGCCAGGTGCCGAGTCGTTCGCCCGCCAGTCGCAGGGCGACCAGCTCGGCGTGGCCGGTCGGGTCGCCGGTCGCTTCGCGATTGTTGGCGGCCTCGGCGATGATCTCCTCGCCGCGGTAGACCACCGCGCCCACGGGAACCTCGTCGTTGCCCGCCGCGGCGCGGGCCAGCTCGATCGCCCGATCCATCATCCGCAGGTCGAGCGACTCGACGCCGGGATGGCGATGCTGGGCGAGGCGAAGACGAGACATCCGGCGGGTCCTCCGACGATGAAGTCTGTCGGCGACGATCCGGGTCGGCGACAGGGTGCCCGGTCCGCGGCGTCGCATGGTCACGACGCCTCCGGGTCGGCCTTGTCATCGGAAGACGCGGTCCCCTCCTCGTCCACGGCCTCGGGATCGGGGTCGGCGGCCGGTTCCGGTCGATCCGTCTGGACCGTCGGATCGGGCTGCGTCGTTTCCCTGCCGTCACGACCGTCATGATCGGAGGTCCGGGAAGCGGCGGAACTTCCGAGAATGGTGCCGGAGGCCACCCGATCGGCCGGTGCGAGGAGCAGCAGCACCATGCCGAGTTCGAACAGGACGTAGAGCGGGACGAAGAGGAGCACCATGCTCACCACGTCGGCGGGGGTGAGCACTGCGCCGAGGACCGCACACACCAGCAGGGCGTACCGACGCTGCCGCCGGAGCGTCTCGCGATCGATCAGGCCGGTCCAGCCGAGCAGCAGGATGACCAGCGGCATCTGAAACGCCACCGTGATCGCGAGCGCGAGCGTCATGACGAAGCCGATGTACTCGCCCAGCCGGAATTCCTGCGCGATCGTGCCCGCTCGACTCAGCGGCGTCGAGAGCACCTCGAACGAGTCCTCCGACCCCTGGACCGGCACCACCACATTGAGGCTCCGGGTGGTCAGATCCACCCAGACCTGGCCGGGAGCCGGCTGCTCGGGGGGTTCGGAGCGGACCGGGAACACCGGACCACCCTCCGAGACGACCGACGCGACGCGTTGGCCGGGGTCGGGGATTCCGAAGGCGTCGCCGGGCCCGGGCACGCCGAAGGCGATGAGCACCTGCAGCATCAGCGGCAGCATGACCCAGTAGAGGAACGCCAGTCCCGTGACCGTGAGCACCGCGCTTCCGGGGATCAGCACGTGGACGAATCGCTTCTCCTCGCGATAGAGCCCGGGCTCGATGAACTTCCAGGTCTGCCACAGGATCCACGGCGCCGACAGGACCACCGCCCCGATCAGGCTGAGCTTCATGTCGGTGGTCAGCACCTCGGCCGGGCCGAGCGCCTGCATGCGGGCGGGGAGGCCGTTGGCGGTCATCGCCACCAGCGCCGGCGCGGTCAGGATGCCGCGGATGGTCGGCGCCACGAAGAACAGGAGGATCGCGAGCGGGAACGGGACCGCGATGGCGAGCATCAGCCGACGACGCAGCTCCTCGAGGTGATCGCCGAAGCTCATCACCCCGTGGGAGAGTTCAAGTTCGTCGCGGGACGCCGCCATGGGGGACGGAGTGTAGTGGGCCGGCGTCTCGGGCCGGGGGCCTGAAGGATCAGTCGCCGGGGATCTCGATTCCGAAGAACCGGGCGGCGTTGGCATCGAGCCGTCGCGCGAAGGCCTCCGGCTCCACGCCCCGGCGGGCCGCGAGGAAGTCCGCCACGAAGCCGACGTACCTCGGCTCGTTCGGGCGGACCGTCCGGTGCGGCTCGGGGGTGAGGAACGGGGCGTCGGTCTCCACCATGAGCCGGTCGTCGGGCACGAGATCGCTGGCGGCGGCGACCTCGCGGGCGTTGGCGAAGGTCACGATCCCGGTGAACGAGATCCAGCCCCCGAAGTCGAGCACCTTCCGGGCGTCGGTGTCGTCGCCGGTGAAGCAGTGGAAGACGAACCGGTCGTTGGGGAGGCTCGAGGCGTCCAGGATCGGGAGCACCTGGTCGAACGCCTTGCGGCAGTGAACGACGACGGGCTTGGCGAGCCCGTCCGCGGTCCACCCCTCGATGCGGGCGAGCTGGTCCTCCAGCACCCGCCGCTGGAGGTCGATCGGCGGCTCGTCGTAGTGCCGGTCCATGCCGAGTTCGCCCCACGCGACGCACTTCGGGTGTCCAGCGGCGCGGGCCATCGCGTCCCAGTCGATCGGCCGGTCGCTGTAGAGAGGATGGACCCCGGCCGAGCACCAGACCTCGTCATGCGACTCGGCGAGCCCGACCAGTCGATCAAGGTCGCCGGTCGTGGTCGAGATCGAGATGCAGCCCCGCACGCCCGCGTCCCGGGCGGCGGCAAGGATCTCGTCGATCCGACCGTCGTAGCAGTCGAAGGTCAGGTGGCAGTGGGTGTCGAACATGACGGGCAGGGTAGCAACGCGGTGGTGGCGGTCATCGTGGCCGCGACCTCGGCGCCTCGCCCGCCCGCTGCAGTCCCCACTTCATGAGGAGCGGGCCGAGGATCTCGTTCATCGCGATCGCGGCGAGCAGCAGCGACGCGAGATCGGGGATGAACGGTCGGTCGCCGATCGCCTTCGAGACCTCGTTCGCGAGGGCGATCGCGACGCCCGCCTGCGGGGTGAACGCGGTCCAGAGCCACGGGCGGATGCCGGGATCGAGTCGGGCGAATCGCGCTCCCGCGGTGGTGCCCGCCCAGACCAGCACGAGTCGCGTGCCGACGAGCGCGAGCGCCACCGGCCAGAGCGCGACCACCGCGTCGATTCGGATCCCGGCGCCCGCGGTCGCGAAGAAGACGCAGTAGACCGGCAGCAGCAGCGTCTCGATCGAGTGGAACATCCGCTCGCTTCGCTCGGGCCAGATGTTCGCCTGCGTGAAGCCCGCGACCAGCGCCACCAGCAGCGGGGCGAAGTGCAGGGCCTCCGCCGCGAAGGCGATCGCGAAGCCGCAGAGCACGATGAAGACATCGATCCGCTTCTCGATCCGGGCTGCCGCGTAGTGCATCGCGATCCCGACCACCGCGCCGAATCCGATCGAGCCGACGAGGTGCCACGCCGCCTCGCCGACCAGACCGCCGCCTGCGGCGTCCTCGGTCGCGCCGAACGCGATCGGCACGAAGCCGAGCAGGATCGTGAGCAGCACCACCAGCACGAGGTCCTTGCACACCGTGGCGGCGAGCGCGGTGTCGCACATGGGACCTCGGGCGCCGGTCTCGTCGATCATCGCGATGACGATCGCGGGCGAGTTCGCCACGCAGAGCAGGCCGATCACGATCGAGAGATGGATTGCCGCGGCGGTGGGGAGTTCCGCGAGGGTGGGGACCCACGGCAGGATCACCAGGAACGCGACGATCGACCCGCCGAGGAGGATCGTCCCGACCTGCGTGCCGAGCACGGTCGCGATGCGTCCGAGCATGCCCCGCAGGAACGAGACCTTGATCTCGCCGCCCGCGACCAGCGCGATGAGCGAGATCGCGAGGGCGTCGAGTCGTCGAAGCAGGGCCAGTTCGTCGGAGGTGACCGGCGCGGGAATCCCGAACGCGGTCGGAAGCAGTCCCGGTCCCGCGAGCACGCCGAAGAGCAGGTAGCCGACGACGCGGGGGAGCCCGAAGCGACCGACGACCTCGCCGAGCAGCCACGAGCCGAGGAGCAGGAAGCCGAGCGAGAGCGTCACGCCGTTGAGGGCGCGGCCGGCGTCCTCGCCATCGCCGCCGATCGCGGCGATGTCGCCCGCGAGCGTCGGTTCCAGGGCGTGGGCCACGAACACCAGCGTCGCGAGCAGGGCGAGCACCGTGAGGAGCAGCAGGGAGCGGCGATTGTCGGGCGTCATGCCGACACCTCCACCGGGGTCGCGTCGCCGGTCGCGTGACGACGCGCGGCGACCGCGGGGGCGATCGCGCCGAGCAGCAGGGCGACCATGATCGCGGCCAGCACCGTGGCGGCCGGGCCGTCGTCGGACGCGAGGGCGGCGCCGACCGCGATGGCGACCGCGATCATCGGCAGTCGCGCGGGACCGAGCAGCAGCGGTTCGGTGCGATCCAGATCCGGGAACGCGCGTCGCAGTTCGCGTCGGGCGACGAGCGGCTTGATCGCGAGCCGAAGTCCGGCGACCGCGATGCCGAGCGGGATCGCCTCGGACAGGTCGGCGCTCGCCGCGAGCGAGCCGCAGCTCAGCAGCATGAGGACCGCCATGCCCGG
>JAUIHC010000188.1 GCA_030432455.1 Phycisphaerae bacterium
GGTGAAAGGCATGAGGCACAACACCGCGATCCGCATCTTCCGCGGCGCGGAGGCGATTCTTGCGATGCGGGCTGGCGGGTGTCGGAGTGTCGCGAGAACGCCGGTCGGCCCGGGAGTCGGGAGTCGGGAGTCGGGAGCCGAAGGGCGAGAGTCGGGAGTCGAGCGTCGGCCCGGGAGTTGACCCTGAAGTCAGCCTGGCAGTCGAAGGGGGGGAGTCGGGAGTCGGCTCAGCCGATCGTGCCCCAACGATCCACGAGCCGACCGAGGTCGGCGCCGTTGACGGTGCCGTCGGCATTCAGATCGGCGGCCGCGTTCTTGCCGACCGTGCCCCATGCGGCGAGGAGGAGACCGAGGTCGCTCGAGCCGACCAGACCGTCACCGTCGAGGTCGGACGTGCGGTAGACGGTGATGCTTCCGTCGAACGGTTCGAGCGTCGGGATGGTGAAGTCGTAGTTGAAGAACTGAATGTTGGTCAGCGCGACCGGCAGCACCGTGCCCGCGGGCATGTCCGCCGGGACGGGCACCTCGATCGTCACCAGCGTGTGATCGCCGGGATCGACCTGATCCTCGGTGAACACGCAGACCGCGTCCACCCGCACATCGAGCGACGGCGCCGAGTCCCACCCCTGCCAGCTCGTCTCGAAGATCGGCCCGTCGTACCGGACATCCGCCGCCAAGAGACCTCCGGGAGCGATGTTGAATCCGAATCCCCCCACGAGGCCGACGGTCGTGGCTCGGATCTGCACCTCCGCGGTCTGGCCCTGCGTGCAGCCGACGGTGGCCGCCCGCAGCACGACGCCGTCACCGGCGTGCGCGACGACACCGGCCGACAGCATCGCCCCCAGCACCACCGCGCCCGCGCACCCGCCCGAACGGCTCGGTCGGGCGAATCGCGATTCGGTGATTCCCGGCTCGGTGATTGCCGAAACGGGGATTCGAGACATCAGGTTCGATCGAGTCATGCGACGAAGGTCCTCCGCGATCAAGGCTATCAGGTCGGCGTCCAGACTCCACGCTCCCGGACGCCATCGGTCGACCGTTCTTGCCCGTTCATGGGCACGGCATCACCCGGCGGCGTCACGCCCCGCCGCGAGGCCCGCCGTCACGGCCCGAGGACATCAGCGGCCCGCTCTCGTCGCCCGGGCGAGCGGCTCCACGACACTGGTGGCGGCCTCCACCGCGTCTGCACCATCGCGCGAGGCGTCGGCCAGACACCGGACGAGGGCCGAGCCGACGATCGCGCCGTCGGCATCGGCGAGCACCGCCGCGACATGCTCGGAGGTGGAGATGCCGAAACCGGCGACGAGCGGAAGCTCGGTCACTGCCCGAAGCGACGCCATGCGATCCGTGATGTCGGGGGCATCCTGCCGCTCGCCGGTCAGACCGCGACGCGCGAGGACATAGACGAATCCGCGAGCCCCCCGAGCGATCTCCGCCGCCCGAGACGCGGATGTGTCGGGCGCGATCAGCGTGGTGAAGGCGAGATCGAGCCGGGCCGCGGCGTCGCGGAGGGCATCGACGCCGTCGAGATCGGCGTCGGGGACGATCACGCCGTCGAAGCCGACCGCCGCCAGCCGATCGAGGAACGCGGGTCCGCCGAGCCGATCCACGATCGACACGCTGACCATCGCCACCAGCGGGATGCCCACGGACGAGCGGGCCGACTGCACCTCCGCGAGGACCGACTCGACCGACGCGCCCGCGACCAGCGCCTCGTGCATGGCCGCCGCGATGACCGGCCCATCGGCGATCGGATCACTGAACGGAATCCCGATCTCGACCGCGTCGGCGCCGGCCGACTCGAGCCCGCGGAGAAGGTCGCCAAGCGGGGTGCCGACCGGATGCCCGCCCACGACGAAGGGCATCACCGCGCCCCGGCCCTGCGTACGACACTCCGCGAACATCTCATCGATTCGTGACATGGGTGCGGATGGTACCGACCACCGGACGCCCGAACGTTCCCGGACCCCGCGGAACGCCGAGGATGCGGGCTGAATCGATCGCGATGTCGGTCCCGCTCGATCCGAGCCTCCGATCGGCCGATGCCGGAACCATGCACGGCTCGTCTCGCCTTGGATCCTGGCTCACCGGTCTGGCGACCTTTCTCGTGGTCGCGGGGATCGCGTGGTGGGCGACCCGCTCCGGCGCCCTCGCCTCGGATGCCGTCGATCCGTCCATCGGACGACCCTGGACGACGCTTCAGGACCGTTGGGGAGCGCCGGCGTGCAGTGCCGGAAGCGCCCGGCTCCAGAGCCGGGAGAGTGCCGCTCGTCGCCCGAAGGGGAAGAGCAGCCTCGTGGTGCCCCACGCCGAACTGGTGCTCGTCGGCGCGACCCCGGCTCATGGCCCCGGCTCCATGGCGTCCAACCGGGTTCTGGTGTTCACCAGCGACCAGACGGTTCGATCGTTCGTCCGCCGAGTCGGGGCGGGCGAGCTCGATGCGGCCGGCGGCGAGACCCGGATCGCGATCGACCGGCCCCGGGAGGTGCACGTGGTCGAGATCGACGCGCAGGGCCGGATCCGGTCGATCCGGGACATTCGGCCGATCTTCGTGACCCACCTGCCCCGCTGAGGCGACGACTCGGACCTCCACGATCCTCCACGATCCGACCACCGGTCCGCCTCAGGCCCGATCGGACTCCGCGGAAGGTCGCCGCCGGGCCCGAGACTGGTAGAGAACCCCAAGCCCGGTCAGCACCGCCCACCCCAGCAGGGTCATGAACGGCGTCGGCGGCGCCGCGTCGGGCATCCATCGCACCCAGGCGGTCACCAGCGTGCCCGAGAGCAGCCAGCCACCACAGACCGAGGTGGCCACCATCGCGGTCCGAGCCGGAAGCAGCATCGCCAACAGCCCCGAACAGAGGCCGCTGACCGTGGCCAGCGCCACGACCAGATCGACGGTCCCCGGGGGCACGTCCACCGTGATCTCCCGCCACCACTCGACGAGCCCGAGCGGGACCAGCGACGACAACTCAGGCGGCTCCGCCAGCAGACGATCCACCGCGGTGTCGACGATCCGGTCGGTCATATGATCGGCGAACCCGTCGCCCTCGTCCTGGATCATCAGTCGCAGCGACGCGGGCTCGACCGAATCGGTCACGCCGTCGATCACCCGCCCCTGCGTCACCATCGCCAGACCGATCAGGAGCACCGCGGATCCGACCGACGCGCCGAGCAGCACCGCCAGCGCCAGTCTCGCCACCGCAAGCGTCACCGCCCCGAACACGAGCGGCAACCCGATCACCCACGCCAGAGGCGGAACCCCCATCGCCTGCACGATCTCCGGGAGCGATCCTTCCCGGGTCGCCCCCGCCAGCTGGAGTCCTCCGATCGCCCCGAGCATCGACGCGGCCAGCACGACCGCGGGCCGAAGCACCCGGGCGCCGAACAGCAGCAGCACCGCTCCCGCGATCGCGACCCCGAGGATCGACCACGGATCGATGCCGGCCCAGTCACCGACGATCGACCCGGGAGCCACCGCCGACGCCGTCGACGATGCGTCTCCGATCGAATTCTCCGACTGGACGACCGCCACCATGGATGACGATATCGACCGAAACCCGCTCTGGACCGGAGTCGCCACCCCGGCGACCCTCCCGCCGCCCCACGCATGACCAATCACGCCGACGATCAATCCCCCCCGCCCGACCTCGCCAGCCTCCGGATCCGCATCGACGAGCTCGACCACCGGCTCGTCGAGCTCCTGAACGAGCGGGCGCGGGTCGTGGTGGAGGTCGGACGCGCCAAGCAGCACGACGGCACGCCGATCTACGCCCCCGACCGCGAGTCGTCGGTGCTGGCCCGCGTGCTCGCCGCCAACCCCGGCCCCCTGCCCGACCGCACCCTCGAAGGCATCTGGCGTGAACTCATGTCCGGCTCGTTCCGGCTCGAGCGACCGCTGCGGATCGGCTACCTCGGCCCCCCCGGGTCGTTCAGTCATCTGGCGGCCCTCCGGCACTTCGGATCGAGCACCGAGCTCGCCCCGGTCGGCGCGATCGACGCCGTGGTCGAGGAGGTCGTCACCGGACGCAGCGACTACGGGCTCGTGCCCTACGAGAACTCGATCGGCGGCTCGATCACCGAGACCCTCGATGCGCTGGCCGAGCACGACGCACCGGTCTGCGCCGAATCGCTCGTCGCCATCGATCAGTCGCTCATGGCCAACTGCGCCCCCGACGAGATCCGCGCCGTCGCGAGCAAGCCCGAGGCCCTCGCCCAATGCCGGAAGTTCCTGCGATCGAGTCTGCCCGGCGTCGAGATCATCGAGACCAGCAGCACCTCCGCCGCCGTCGAACGCGCCGCCGTCGCCAGTCGGACCGCGGCGATCGGGTGCCGACTCGGGGGCGAGATCCACGGCGTGAAGGTGCTCTTCGACCGCATTCAGGACCGGGCCGAGAACATCACCCGGTTCCTGGTCATCGGTCGGCAGGCCCCCGGCCCCACCGGGGACGATCGCACGACCCTGCAGTTCCAGACCGACCACCGTCCGGGTGCGCTCGTGGACGTCCTCGCGGCATTCCGGGACGCGGGCGTCAACCTCTCGCACATCGACAAGCGACCGTCGCGTCTGGACAACTGGATCTACACGTTCTTCGTGGACCTCGTCGGCCATCGCGACGATCCGCCGGTGGCGGCCGCGATCGACGCGGCCCGAGGGCACTGCGCGAGCCTGCACATCCGCGGGTCGTATCCGCGGGCGAAGCGGGTGCTCTGATCCCCGGCGCGACGGGGCGTCAGTCGGCGGTGCGCTCGATGTAGTCCGCGATCCCGTCCCGATAGCGCCGCACCGCCGAGCGGTCCTCGATCTCCAGCGACCGATCGAGGTACGGCATCGCGTCCTTCAGTCTGCCCGCCCTCACCAGGGTCTGCCCGTGCTGCAGCAGGGCCCTCGCGGCGGCCTGGGGAACCTCCGCGGCCTTCTCGTACCAACCGAACGCCGCGTCGAGCCCGTCGGGCCGGCGGGCGTGATAGTCGCCGAGCAGGATCATCGACTCGCCGTCCGCCGGGTCGAGTTCGACCAGCTGTTCCAGGACCGCCGCCTCGGCGGTCGGGTCCTCGCGCCGTCCCGCGATCTTGGCCTCGAGCTTGAGCAGCGACTTTCGGGCGGATGCGTCGAAGCCGTCGAAGCAGCAGGCACGCACGCCCGTCACCAGCGCCTCGGCCTCGTCCACCTCGCCGCGGCGAAGCATGAGATCGGCCGCCTGGAACGTGGCCTTGGGATCCGGGGTGTCCGAGATCGCGAGCGACTCGAGATACCGCTCCACCGCGAGCATCGGGAGCCCGTCGTTGACATAGATGTTCCCGAGCATGGCGAGACTCTCGGGCGTCGCCGCGTCGAGGGCTCGAACCACCTCGTAGTTCCGAGCCGCGTCCTCCGGACGCCGCAGACCGAGGAAGGCGTTGGACTGGAAGATCCACCAGTCGGGATTGTCGGGATCCTCCCGGACGAGGCGACCGAGGATCGCCGCCGCCTCGGCGTATCGGCCGCGGGTGAAGAACGCGATCACGAGCCCCCGCTTGAAGTCGAGGGTCTTCGGGTCGAGCAGCACCGCCTGCCGATACGCCTCCTCCGCGATCAGCGGATCACCCAGATTCGCGTTCGCGAAGGCGATCAGTCCATGGGTCACCGCGTCGGTCGCTCCCAGCGCCATCGCCTTTGCCAACGCGACACGAGCCTCGTCGAAACGCCCCTGCTGGACCCGGGCCAGACCGAGCTGCATCCACGCTCGACGAAACGACGGCGCGTCCTCGACGGCGCGGGCGAACGCCTCGGCCGCGGACTCGAGTTCCGCCTTGCCGAAGTAGAAATTCCCGAGCGTGAACTCGAACGTCGGACTGCTCGACTCGGTCCGCACCGCCTCCAGCGTCTCGATCGCCGCATCCACATCCCCCGCGGTCATCAGGTCGAGCGCGGTTCGAAGCGGTGCCTGCTCCTCGACCCGCACCGCGGGTTCGGGGGCTCCGGCCGGCATCGAGAGCCACTCGTATCGGTCCGCCAGCGCGTCACGGCTCCAGACGCTCGACCTCTCGTCGCCGGGGAGCGTGCGGTGCACCAGCGGATCGACATCGTCGGCCACCGCGACCGTCGCGAGCGCCGAGGCGGCAACGACCGTGACCAGGTGGAGGATCGTTCGAGCAGCGGATCGGGTGGTCGTCATCCGGGTCATCCAGACTCGCTCGGGGTCAGCGGTTGCGGGCATAGCCTTCGATCTCGTCGAGATAGGCCTTCACG
>JAUIHC010000189.1 GCA_030432455.1 Phycisphaerae bacterium
CGAGATCGTGATCGAGTCGCTCGGCGGGATCACGCCCGCGGACGACCTGCTGAGATGTGCGATCGAGTCGGGGGCGGACATCGTGACCGCGAACAAGACGCTCATCGCCGCCCGAGGTTCCGACCTCGATCGCCTTGCCGTGGCGCGGGACCGTCGGATCCTCACGTCCGCGTGCGTCGGCGGGGCGCTTCCCGCCCTCGAACTCGTCAGGCGTGCACGCCGCCGAGGCGCCGTGGTTCGGATCCGTGGAGTGCTCAATGGGACGAGCACCTTCGTGCTCGATCGGATCGCACAGGGCGTCGAGTTCGACGACGCCATCGACGAGGCGAGGCGGCGAGGCTACGCCGAGTCGGATGTCTCGGCCGACCTCGGCGGCGGCGACGCCGCGTGCAAGCTCGCATTGCTCGCGCGGGCCATCGATGTGGAGGGCATCTCGCCCGACACCATCCGGTGCGACGAGCTCGATGCCGCGGTGGCGGACGCGATCCGCGGGACGACGGTCCGTCAGGTCGCCGACCTCGTGATCCGCGACGGTCTCCCCACGGCCTCCGTCCGCCTCGTTCCCCTTGATGTCGGCCACCCGTTCGCGGTGGGCGGCGTCGGCAATGCCATCTCGATCCAGCTGGCGGATGGCGAGGTCGTCACCGCCCGTGCGCGGGGGGCCGGCCGCTGGCCGACCGCCCATTCCATCGTCGCCGACGTCGACACCCTCATCGATCGTCGCGCCGGACAAGTCGGACTCCAGTCCGACGAACCGCGTCTCGTGTCCGTCCACACCATCACCCCTTCCTCAGGAATCCGACCATGACCACCTTCCAGATCGACCACTCCCGCTTCGGAACACTCTCGGTCCACGCGGGTCAGGAACCCGACCCCGCCACCGGCGCCCGGGCCGTCCCGATCTACGCCACGAGCAGCTACGTCTTCGAGGACACGGCGCACGCCGCCGATCTCTTCGCCCTTCGCACCTTCGGCAACATCTACAGCCGCCTGATGAACCCGACCACCGACGTCCTGGAGAAGCGTCTGACCGCGCTCGACGGCGGCGTCGGGGCCCTCGCGGTGTCGAGCGGTCAGCAGGCGATCCTCTACTCGGTCCTCAACATCGCCAAGGCCGGCGACAACATCGTGGCCGGAACGAGCCTCTACGGCGGGACGTGGACCCTCTTCACCCAGACCCTGAGGCGATTCGGGATCGAGGCGAGGTTCTTCGATCCGGATCACCCGGAGGAGATCGACCGGCTCGCGGACGACCGGACGCGAGCGGTCTACATCGAGGCGATCGGGAATCCACGCAACGACGTCCCCGACTTTCGCGTGATCTCGGAACGCGCCCACGCCGTGGGCGTTCCGCTCATCGCGGACAACACGGCGCTCACACCGATCCTCTTCCGACCCTTCGATCACGGTGTCGACATCGCGGTCTACAGCCTCACCAAGTTCCTCGGCGGCCACGGCACCCATGTCGGCGGCGCGATCGTCGACTCCGGGCGGTTCGACTGGACCGCGAACGCGGAACGATGGCCGGAGTTCACGGCCCCCGATCCGTCGTATCACGGGGTGGTGCTCGCCGAGGCGTTGCGCCCGATCGGCAATGTCGCCTACATCATCCGGTCCCGGACCCACCTGCTTCGGGATCTCGGCGGCACCCTCAGTCCGTTCGCGTCGTTCCTCTTCCTGCAGGGGCTCGAGACGCTTCATCTCCGAATTCCGCGGCACGCCGAGAACGCCCTCGCGGTCGCGCGGCACCTGGCGTCCCATCCGGCGGTCGATTGGGTCAACCACCCCGGTCTCGAGTCCCACCCCTCGCACACCCGAGCGTCCCGATACCTCACCAACGGGTTCGGAGCGATCGTCGGTTTCGGCATCAGGGGGGGCGCCGACGCCGGACGCCGATTCATCGAGGCGACCCGGCTCTTCAGTCATCTGGCGAACATCGGTGATGCGAAGAGTCTCGCGATCCACCCCGCCACCACGACCCACTCGCAGTTGACCGAGGCCGAGCAGTCCCGGACCGGGGTCACTCCGGAGTACGTGCGGCTCTCGATCGGGCTTGAGGACATCGAGTGCATCATCGAGGACCTCGATCAGGCTCTGGCGGCATCGGAATCATGAGCCGAGCCTTCATGAGACCATCGGTCGATGCGAAGAGCATCCCCGAAGGCGTCGCGGCGCGTGCCGGCGTGGTCCCCGTGGCCACGCCGGAACGCCCGCTCGCGCTGGAGTCGGGCGGTGAACTGCGACATGCCTCGATCGCGTACGAGGATCTGGGCCCGCAGGATGCGGCTCGGATCGTGCTCGTCTGCCATGCGCTCACGGGCGATGCCCATGTGACCAGAGGTCGTCACGAGGGCCCCGCGGACTCGCCGGGATGGTGGGAGACCATCGTGGGTCCGGGAGCGGCCATCGACACGACGCGGACCCGGGTCATCTGCTCGAATGTCCTGGGCGGGTGTGCGGGATCCACCGGGCCGGCCTCGATCGATCCATCGACCGGCGATCGTTTCGGACCCACCTTTCCCGCGGTGACGATCGCCGACATGGTCACGGCGCAGCAGCTCCTGCTCGACACGCTCGGGGTGACCGGTCGTGTGCATGTCATCGGCGGGTCCATCGGTGGGTTCCAGACGATCGAGTGGGTCCGCAGATCGCCCGAGCGGGTCGCCTCGGCGGCGGTGATCGCGAGCGGGATCGCGCTGAACGCCTTCGGTTTGGCGCACAACGCGATTGCGCGGACCGTCATCAGGTCCGATCCGGACTTTCTCGATGGTCACTACGCCTCCCACCGGCCTCCGGCCCGGGGGCTCGCCGTCGCGCGACAACTCGCCCACCTCACCTACCGGACATCGTCGGCGTTCGATCGCCGCTTCGGTCGACGCCTTGCCGATGGCCGGCCGGCGGTTCACGGCTACCTCGATCATCAAGGCGACTCGTTCGTCCGTCGCTTCGATGCGAACACCTATCTCGGTCTGCTCGATGCGATGGATCGGTTCGATGCGATGGCCGACCCTCGCTTCCTCGACGGGCTCCGCCGGATGACCGGTCCGATGCTCGTCGCGGGGTTCACGAGCGACCGGCTCTTTCCCGCGGCGCAGTCGGCGTCGCTCGCTGAACTGGCCGAGCGTTCGGGGGTCGCGACCGATCTCGCGATCATCGACACCGAGGAGGGGCATGACGCCTTCCTTCTTCCCAGCCCCGATCTGGCGAACCGGGTCGCCGCCCTGCATTCCCTGGAGCGTTCATCATGAGACTCGTCGACATCATGCCTGGGGCCGTCGGGCGTCGCCTCGAATCGGTGGATGCGGCGTCCGTCGGTACAGCGTTGCAGACCGCGACGATCGCCGTCGTCGGTGCGACCGGGGCGGTCGGACTCGAAGTGCTCGCCCTGCTCGTCGAGCTCGGCGTCGAGCCGGCGCGGATACGGGCCATCGCCTCGGCGTCGAGCGTCGGCAGCATCGTGCGGTCGGGAGGCCGTGACCACGAGATCCGCGGCCTCGGGGAAGCCCTTGAAGCCGAGGTGGCGATCCTCGCGACGCCCGCGGAGGTGTCGCGCCGAATCGCCCCGGAACTGATCGGCGCCGGCGTGCTGGTCAGCGACAACTCCTCGGCCTTTCGGGACGAGGCCCCGCTGATCATTCCGGAGTGGAATCCGGAGGCCGTCCGACGGGGCGATCGGTTGGTGGCTTCTCCGAACTGCACGACCACGATCGCGGTCACCGGAATCGCGCCACTGCTTGCGACCCGACCGCCGATCAGCCTGGAGATCGTGTCGTATCAGGCGATCTCCGGTGCGGGCATGCCGGCGCTGCATGCGATTCTCGAGGAGTCGCGCGACCTGCTCGCCGGCGACGCCCCGTCACCGAGATGGCGGCACCACCCCGTCGCGTTCAATGCCTTCCCGCACGAGTCGTTCCTCGACCCCGTGTCGGGGGCGTGCGGGGAGGAACGCAAGTTCGTCCAGGAGGCGGGCCGCCTCCTGAGGCTGCCGTCCGCATCACTGGCCGCCACCTGTCTCCGGATTCCCGTGCTTCGCACGCACACCGTCGCGGTGAGGCTGCGGCTTCCGAAAGCGTGCTCGGTGGAGATGGTTCGCACGCGGCTGGCTTCGGCCCCCGGGGTTCGACTCGTCGAGGACGGACCGACCTCCCATCAGGCGACCGCGCGAGCCGGTGTGCTCGTCGGCCGGATCCGGGTCGAGTCGTCCACCGAGGGTGCGGGGAGTCTCGTTCGCGCCGTCGTCGCGGGCGACCAGCTTCTCAAGGGGGCGGCCTGGAACGCGCTCCAGAACGCGGCCCTGCTGGTCTCGGCGACGGGATGTTCCCGACGGCGATGAGGAATGAGGACGAATGGTCTGCTCGGGCGACGGGGGCGCGGCTCAATCCGTCTCGTGGACGAAGGTCATGCGTTCGCGGTCCTTGCGGACGCCGGGAAATCGCAGGGCGCCGCCGTGCATGACGCACCAGACCCCGGGGGCGAGCAATTGCACCGCGAGAAGCGCTTCGGTGAGGTTCTGCACGGCGTCGGTCTGCCGAAGTTCGTACGGACGCATCGCCCCGGTCAGGACGACCGGACTGGTCGGGTCGGGCAGTCGATCGTGCAGGAGATGGCCGGTGTCGGCGAGCCGATCGGTTCCGTGCACGACCACGACGCCGTCGTGCGAGGCGGCCATGTGCTCGACCGTGGTGGCGATGAGGCCCATGTCCGCCTCGGTCAGATCGAGGCTGTCCTTGTTCATCAGGGACACTCGGGTCAGCGCGATCCGATCGAGCTGCAGACCCGCCAGCATCACGTCGAGATTGCTCACCCGATTGCTCAGGACGCCGCCGAGCTCGTCGTAGGTCTTCTCGATCGTGCCGCCGGTGGTCACCAGCGCGATGCGTCGAGGGGCGTTCGGTGAATCGCTCATGCGTCGTCGGCTCCGGTCGCTCCCGGCCAGGAACTGGGGCCCGAGTCGGGGCGGATGGCGAACTCCGCCTCGCGGGGCCGGAAGCATCGGACATCATCGCAGGTCTGCCAGCGGGCGACGACCACGATCGTCGCCTGCGGGGTGGGACGTCGCAGCCGGATCGGAATCTCGACGAGGCCGGTGTGGATCCGCAGACCGTCCCGCCACCGTCGCCCCTCCGGCCAGTCCGCCTCGAGCGTGCCGCCGTCGGCCTGCAGGTCGAGCAGCGCAAGCCCCGTCTCCGCATCGGGCTGGTCGTGGGCGAGGATGTGGGATCCACCCGGGATCGCCAGGCGAAGCACCGCATGGAGCGGCGTCTCCAGAGGATGCAGTCGGGCGCGGACCCCGTCGTCCCCCCGGGGCCCGTCCTCGTCGCCGATGCCGATCTCTCCGGCGACCGCACCGTCGTCGGCGAGGCTCGCGGCTCGGGCGGGGTCGAGTCGGGCGAGCATGCCGAGGGCCTGCACGGCCCGGATCGCTCCGGCGGGATGCTCGCGGATCGTCGCCGACATGGCGCCCAGGAACGATGTGAGGTCGTCGAGATGCCGCTCGTCACCGGTGCGTTCCGCCAGCGTCGCCAGCACCCGCATCATCGTGCCGCCGCCGCTCGGCACCGCGCCGTCCACGATCTGGCAGGCGCGGACCAGCAGGTCGCCTCGGCCGGCCGGCGTGTCGAACCAGATGCCGGTCGTCTCGTCGCGAAATCGTGACCTGGCCTCGGCGACGAGCCGCTCCGCCTGTGCGAGCCGATCGGAGTCGCCGGTCGCGGCGTGGAGCGCCAGGAGACCGTCGGCCAGATGCGCGTGGTCGTCGAGAAAGGCGTCGATCTCGACCCGGTCGCCGCGGGCGGTGCGTCGCAGTCCGTCCGGAAGCGCCAGTCGGGCGAGAACGGCGTCGGTCACCCGCTCTGCGAAGGCGATGATCGCAGGGTCGCCGAGTGAGGCGCCAGCGTCGGCGAGTCCCGCGATCGCCAGTCCGTTCCAGCTCGCGAGCACCTTGTCGTCAACGGTCGGCTGCGGGCGTGCGTCGCGGACGATCCGGAGCCGGTCGGCGATTCCATCGAGCCTCGCGACGAGCTCGGGGGCGTCGATCCGATCGTGGAGCCGGAGCACGCTGCGTGGCCGATCGTCGGGGTGATGCGGATCACGGAAGTTCGGCCCGGCGTCGAGTCCGAAGACCCGTCGGGCGAATGTCGCATCGTCGGCGGGCAAGGACGCGTCGATCTCCTCG